>JAFMJK010000061.1 GCA_017853515.1 Chthoniobacterales bacterium
GCGAGATCTTCGAGACGCGCCCGCCCGAGGTGATCGCCAACATCGCGATTTGCCTGATCAACCAGGCCAACTACCTCATCGACCGCCAGATCGCCCGGCTCGAGAAAGATTTTCTCGAGCACGGCGGGCTCCGCGAGCGCATGACGCGCCCACGGCTCGAGCAACGGGCCAAAAAAACTGGGGCTCATAGGTCCCATCGCAAACACTCATGAAACTCATCTCCTGGAACGTCAACGGCCTGCGCTCCATCCTCGGCAAAGGCCTCTTGGAATTCTGGTCGGGCGAAGAGCCCGATGTGCTCTGCCTGCAGGAGATCAAAGCGAGACCGGAGCAGGTCGCCGACGCGACCTGGCCGCGCGGATTCGCGCCGCATTGGAACAGCGCGGAGAAACCCGGTTACGCCGGCACGGCCACTTTTGCCAAAAAGAAACCGGTGCGGCACACCACGGGCATCGGCGCGGAGGAACACGACCGCGAAGGACGCGTGGTCACGTTGGAATACGAGGACTTCTTTCTGGTCAACGTCTACACGCCGAACTCGCAGCGCGAGCTGACGCGTCTGGCCTACCGGACGCGCGAGTGGGAGCCGGCCTTCCGCGCTTACCTCAAGAAGCTGGAGAAGAAAAAGCCGGTGGTGTTCTGCGGTGACCTCAATGTCGCGCACACCGAGGATGACTTGGCCAATCCGAAAACAAACCGACGCAATGCCGGCTTCACCGACGAGGAGCGCGGCGAATTCCAGGCGCTGATCGACGAGGGTTTCGTCGACACCTTCCGCTTATTCACGCAAGGCAACGGCCACTACACGTGGTGGAGCTACATGAACAATGCGCGCCCGCGGAACATCGGGTGGCGCATCGATTATTTCCTCGTTTCGCCCGCGCTCGTGCCGCGGGTCAAATCCGCGCGCATCCTCGCGCACGTCCCGGGCTCGGATCATTGCCCGGTCGTGCTCGAGTTGCGTTGAATCAATCCGCGTCCTTTGCCGCCGCGGGAGAAGCGGCGGGAGCGGCAGCCGGGGCCGGAGCCTGCGCGCCGGGTTGGTTGAACTGGATGTGGTCGCGGAAGAATTCGTCCTCGAGCATGGTGCGCATATCCTGCGGGGTGGCGCGCTTGTTGGCTTCCTCGAGTTTGCCGCGCGCGGCGTCGGGCTTGCCGTCGCGGAAATCGATGGCTGCCGCGACAACATAGATGCCGGCGGTGGCGTTGCCGCCTTCGATCGCGTCGGCGATTTGCTTGCGGCGCTGCTGCTGAAGATCGCCGGCCACGTCGGCCATGGCGCGCTTGTATTGGAAGAATCCGTCGGCCGGGGCTTGCGCGAGGTAGCCGTCGATGAGCTTGGCGGCATCGGCGGGGCGTTTCTGCAGACGGCGCAGTTCCGAAAGATTCTGCACGAGGTCGCGCTGGTTCGGGGAGATCTGCAAACCGGCGGTGAGCGTCTGGTCGGCGCCGTCATAATCCTTGGTCAGGATTTGCGCCGCGCCGAGGAGGGCGGACATTCCCGTGTCGCCGGGATTGGCTTGGAGATGCTCCTTGGCGGCGTTGACCGCTTCGGCGGTTTGCCCGGCCATCATGCGCGCGATGGCGCGGCGGCGCCAGACAGCGGGAGTGTCGGGGTTGAGTTCGTAAACCTCGGCCAGCAGCGCTTCGGCGTCCGCGCCGGCGTTGGCATTGAGGGCGGTATTGGCGCGCTCATTGAGGATGAGGGCGCGCAATTCGCGGTCCGTGCCGCGTTGGCCGAGATAAAGGAAAAAGAGGAGGACGACGCCGGCGAGCGCGGCGGCGGAGAGGACGACAGGAAGACGGTTCATAGTTAGCGGGTTGAGATGAAGGTGGAGTAGATAACCCCCGGCATCCGGATGGAAAGCGCAATTTTCAAGGCGGGGTGGATTTGCCCGGGGCTTTGGGGCAATAAGAGGGGATGGCCGTGGATAAACGTGTCGCTCCGGTTCCCGGATGGGCTTGGGGGCTTCTGGTCTGCCTGCTCGCCCTCATTGTTTTCCTGCCGGCGCTGCGCTTCCCGTTTTTCCCTTTTTGGGACGATGACATCCACGTGCACGCCAATCCGCATCTGGTCACCCTGGACTGGTCGGGAATCCGGGCATTTTGGAGCGGCCCGTATCAGCAACTCTACATTCCCCTCACCTACTCCGTATGGGCGGGGCTTGCCGCCATGTCGCGCTGGTGGGACGGACAACCGATAACGGCCGGAGCCCTGAACGCGGCATGGTTCCATGGGGCCAATGTCGTGGTGCACGCTGTCTCGACAGCGCTGGTTTTCGTTCTGCTCCGGCGGACGACAAAACGATTTGCGCCCGCGTCGAACGACACACGCATCAACCTGGCGGCCGCGCTCGGCGCCGCATTCTTTGCCTTGCACCCGTTGCAGGTCGAACCCGTCGCGTGGATTTCCGGATTGCGCGATGTGCTCGGCGGGTGTCTGGGACTCGCGTCGCTCGTTGTCCTGCTTGGCGGTGTCAAACCGACATTCGCCCGCTGGATATGCGCCACATTGCTCTTTGTCGCTTCGTTGGCGGCCAAGCCGGCGGGAGTCGCGCTGCCTGTCGTCGCCGGATTGCTCGCGGTGTTCGCCTTCGCGTGGAAGCCGGCGCGCATCGCGCGCGAGCTCGGACCATGGCTGGTCATCGGTGCGCTATGGGTTTTGGTGACAAGCAGTGCGCAGTGGGCCGCGGAATTGGCCCAAAATCTCGTGCCCTTTTGGATGCGTCCGCTCGTCGCGGGAGATGCGCTGGCCTTTTATATGACGAAAGTCGTCTGGCCCGCGGCTCTGGCCGCGGATTACGGACGCGCGCCCGACGTGGCGCATGAAAGCGGGTGGTTGTGGTGGACATGGCTGGGCCCCCTCGCCCTCGCCGCGACCCTCGCCGCGGTCAAGCCGCTGCGGATCTACCTCGTGCCACTGGGGATTTTCACCGCGGCGCTGCTTCCGACGCTGGGGTTGGTTCCGTTCAATTTTCAAATCGTCAGCACAGTGGCCGACCGTTACGCCTACTTCGCACTCTTCGGTCCGGCGCTGGGCCTTTCCATGATTGTGGCACGTTCGGCCCGCGCATGGGTCCCGACCTTGGCCGCCTTGATCGTGTCCGCGCTGGCCGCCCTCACCGTAATCCGGTTGCCGCTCTGGTCCGAAGACGTGAAGCTCTTCGCCGCGACCCTCGCAGCGAACCCGGAAAGTTGGAAAGCGATGCACAATTACGCGTCGGCGCTGGACGATCGCGGGCGCACGGCGGAGGGAGAGGCGCTCATGCGGCAGGTCATCGCGCGGCGGCCGGCCAGTTCCGAGGCCTTCAATGATCTCGGGGTGATGTTGTGGAAACTCGGCCGGCGCGGGGAGGCGGCGCAGGCCACGCAGCGTGCGCTTGAACTCCGGCCGACCCCCGGCGCGGCAAACAATCTCGCCACCATGCAGGCGCAACTCGGCAACCGCGCGGGGCAAGTGGCCGCCTTGCGCAAAAGCCTCGAACTGGATCCGGGGGACACCGGGCGCATGCGGCAACTCGCGTGGGTTCTTTCCACGGCGCCCGAGGAACAGTTGCGCGACGGCAACGAGGCGCTCGCCATCGCGCAAAAAGTGATCAGCAACGGTCCGGTCAGCCCCGAAGCCGTCGTGGTGCTCGTCGCGGCGCAGGCCGAGTTGGGGCAATTCGACAGCGCAAGGGACAACGCGCGCGCCCTCGTGCAACAACTCGAGGAAGCCGGCGATCCGCGCGCCGCCATGGTGAAGAACGACGTGCTCGTCGCCGTCGAAGCCGGGCAACCCATCCGCAGCTCCGCGCCCTGAGCGACGCTCCTTTACTCGCCGCGCGGAGTGGCTTAGCTAAGTGGAGATGGCGTTGGTCGATTTTTCCCTGCGCGAGAAAACAGGCATCCTTTGCCTCAATCGCCCGGAAAAACAAAATTCGCTCAACCGCGAGTTGATGCAGGAACTGATGGGCGGAATCGACGCGCTCGTCGCGCAGGACGCGCACGTTCTCGTCCTCCGCGCGGCGCCCGGGACAAAAGTCTGGTCGGCCGGGCACGACATCAACGAGTTGCCGGAGCCGCGGCGCGATCCCTTGTCCTACTTCGACACGCTGGAAACACTCCTGCGCAAAGTGCAGGACTGCCCGATGCCGGTCATCGCCATGGTCGAGGGATCGGTCTGGGGCGGAGCGTGCGATCTTTGTTTTTCCTGCGATATCGTGCTCGCCGCGCAAGGCAGCACGTTCGCCATGACGCCGGCGAAAATCGGTATTCCCTACAACGCGTCGGGGCTCATCCATTTCACCAACCTGATCGGTTTGAACAAGGCCAAGGAAATGTTTTTCACCGCGCAGCCCGTGCCGGTCGAGGACGCGTGGAACAACGGCTTCGTCAACCATGTGCTGCCCGCGTCCGAACTCGAAGCGTTCACCATGCGCATGGCGGACACCATCGCGAAGAACGCGCCGCTCGCCGTCCGCGCGCTCAAAGCGGAATTCCGCCTGCTCATGCGCGGGCACAGCATCGACGCGGAAACGGCGGAGCGCATCCAGGCCATCCGCCGCGAGGTTTACGACAGCGATGATTACGCGGAAGGAATCCGCGCTTTCCAAGAAAAGCGTCCGCCGCGCTTCCGGGGCAAATGAGCACCGCGGCCCTGCGTGCGCACGTTGCCGCGCTGCATGCCTGCCGGCAATGTCCGCGCATGGAATCCGCCCCCGTCTCCGGCGGACCGGTGAAAAGCGAAGTCATGCTGGTCGGACAAGCCCCCGGCACGCGCGAACCGTTGCTCGGGAGGCCGTTTGCCTGGACCGCGGGCAAAACACTTTTCCGCTGGTTCGAAGAGGCGTGCGGCTTCGGCGAGGACGCCTTCCGCGCCAACGTCTACATGGCCGCGGTCTGCCGCTGCTTTCCGGGAAAGCACCCGAAGGGTTCCGGCGACCGCGTGCCCGACGATGAGGAGATCGCCAACTGCCGTCCGTGGATGGACCGCGAAATCGCCCTGCTCAAACCGAAGCTCGTCATTCCCGTGGGCAAACTGGCCATCGCGCAGTTTGTCGAGGCGGACAAACTCAGCGATGTCATCGGCAGGCGCATTCGTCTGGTGCGCGGCGGTGCGGAATTCGATCTGGTCGCGCTGCCCCATCCTTCCGGCGCCTCCACTTGGCACCGCACCGAGCCGGGCAAGACATTGCTCCGGCGGGCGCTGGGCTTGCTTGCCAAGGATCCGTCGCTCATTGAGATCGCTACAAAGGTGGGCCGTGATGTCCCCATCACGGCTTCCTCTCAGAATCGCGTCGGGACGGCGCGATCCACCCACAAAGCGGTATCGCCAAGGCCGGCAAAAGGTTAAACAAAGTCATGTTGCGCCGTCCGGAATATCCCATGCTGGTGATCGACGCGGGCAACACTTCCGTGAAGTTCGCCATCGTGGCGCGGCCCGGCGGAACGCCCAGGCCCGTGCGGTCCGTGCCGACGACCCAGCTGGCCGCAGCAGTGGCGAGACGGATCGGAGCAAAGGCAAAGTCCGTCGGTATTTCCAGCGTGGTGCCGGCTGCATCGCGCATTTTGAAAAAGGCTTTTCCGCAAGCACGGTTCATCGGTCCCAAGACGGCGCTGGGTTTCAAATCTTTGGCGGATCGCAAGGTGACCGGGTCCGACCGCTTGGCCAATGTCGCCGCCGCTAAGGCGCGCGGCAAAAAGAACGTTCTCGTCGTGTCCTTCGGCACGGCGACAACTTTCGATATCATAGATGCCGGCGGCGTGCACCGCGGCGGAGCCATCGCCCCGGGGTGGCGGGCTTTCGCTTCGTTGCCGTCATCGAAGACCGCGCTGCTTCCGCGAGTGCCGGCCAAGGCGGCGAAGAGTTTCATCGGCAAAAACACGCGCGAGGCATTGGCCGCGGGGACAGCCGGGGGATATGCCGCCGTCGTTTTGCAAATCATCGACGGGATGAGACGCGAAGCCGGCGTGAAAACATTGCGCGTTATTACCACCGGTGGCGACGCGGCGTCCGTCGCGAAAATCGCGAAGTTAAAATCCGTCAGTGATCCTCTTCTGACCCTGCGCGGCATCGCTCTTCTCTGTTCCGCTGACGTCCGCGAAGTCAGGAAATAAGGGGCTTGCGGGGCGATCCGGCTTGCCGCGTGCGGGCCCGCGGCTACATTGAAGGCAGCCGCCGGCGCTGAAAACCGGATGCCGCGGCGAATCATTTTATGGCCAATGCAATGGTGATCGGAATGGGCGGGGTCGGATCCGTGATCGCCCAAAAGCTGCACGAATACGATTGCTTCGACCGCATCGTTTGCGCGGATCGCGACACGGTCTTCGCCGAGAAACTGGCCAAACGCATCCCGAACAACCGCTTCGTCGTGGTGAAAGCCGACGCGATGGACGTGAAAGGCACGACGGCGCTGATGAAAGAGCACAAGGTCAAGGTGACCTGCAACGCGGCCATCTGCGCGACGAACCACTCCGTGCTCACCGCGTGCGCCGAGGCCGGTTCGCACTATCTCGACATGGCGGCGGACATTTATGCGCCGCCGGGGGCGCGCCGCACGTCGAAGAATTCTTTCGATACGGAGATCGAAACCTTCAACGACATTTTCGAGGAAAAGAAGCTGGCGGGCATTCTCTGCATGGGCATGGATCCGGGCGCGGTGAATGTGTTCGCACGCTGGGCGATGGACCGCCTCGACACCGCGACAAGCATCCGCGTGCTCGATGCCGACAACGCGGAGGTCAAAGGCTACCGCTTCGCCGTGCTCTTCTCGCCCGAGACATTTTTCGAGGAACTCGGCGCCGTCCCGTATTTCGTCAAAAACGGACGCGTCACCGCGGGCAAACCGCTCGAGTCGGAGTTCGAGTGGATCCGCTTCCCCGAGCCGATCGGGCTGCAGCCGACTTATGCGGTCGCGCACGAAGAAGGCGTGAGCCTGGGCATCTACCCGCCCTTTGTGCAAAAAGGCGTCCGGTATTCCGTCTTCAAATACAGCGTGAGCGACAAGGTGGTGCATCTCTCCAAATCGCTCGCCCTGCTCGATCTCGACACCTGGAAAAAAGTCAAAGTGGACGGGGCGGAAGTCTCTCCCGTGCGCGTCGCCACCCATGCGCTGCCCAAGCCGGCGCAGCTGGGTCCGACAGTCGACGGTTATTCCTGCGTCGGCACGGAAGTGCGCGGCACGCTCGGGCGCCGGCGCGTGGAGTATTTCATCTACACGATGGACAGCCACCGCGACTGCTACGAGAAATACGGCTATTCGTTGACCCTCGTGCAAACCGGCATTCCGCCCGCCCTGACCGCGCGCTTGCTCATCGAGGGCAAAATCAAAGAGCGCGGGGTGATGATGCCGGAGGCGCTGCAACCGGACGAATTGATGACGCATTTCAGCCACGAAGGACTTCCCATTTTCGTGGAAAAACGCGAAACCGAACGCGTATGAACCCGAAGCCGTTCCTGCTCGACGGACGTCCCGTGACGACGTCCGAGACGGCCGAAGTGCGCAATCCTTACAACGGCGAGCTGGTCGCCCATGTGTGCGTCGCCGGGGAAAAGGATGTTTCCCGTGCGCTCGACGTGGCGGAGAAAACTTTCGCCGAAACGCGGCACATGCCGCTCATCGAGCGTTCGCGGTTGCTGCGGAAGATCGCCGACGCGATCGGCCGGCGCGGCGACGAATTTGTCGAACTGCTCGTCGCCGAAGCGGGCAAACCCGTTTCGTTGGCCAAGATCGAGGTGCAGCGCGCGCAATCGACTTTCGAACTGGCCGCGGCGTCGGCGCTCGAACCGAACGGTCATCCCATCGAAATGGAAGCCACCCCGGCGGGCGTGGGTCATGTCGGAGTGGCGCGTCGCGTCCCGCTCGGGGTGATCCTCGGCATCACGCCGTTCAACTTTCCGCTCAATCTCGTCGCGCACAAAGTCGCGCCCTGCCTCGCCACGGGCAACACCATGATCCTCAAGCCGGCGATGAAGACGCCGCTTTGCGCGCTGCTGCTCGGCGAAGTGTTGGCGGAATGCGGAGCTCCCGCCGGACAAGTGACTTTCCTTCCCTTCGGCCACCAGCATGTGGGCGCGCTCCTGCGCGATCCGCGCGTGAAAATGCTCAGCTTCACCGGCGGCGTGGATGTCGGCTGGAAACTGAAGGGCGAAGCGATCAAGCAAAAGGTCACGCTCGAACTCGGCGGCAACGCCGCTTGCGTGGTCGAGCCGGATGCGGATTGGAAAAGGCACGCGGCCAAAATGGCGGTCGGCGCCTTCGCCTACGCCGGTCAATCGTGCATCAGCGTGCAGCGCATCTTCGCGCAGGAATCGATTTACGCGGAATTCAAAGACGTCTTCCTCGCGGCGGTGCGGGAAAAAGCGCCGGCGGGCGATCCGCGCGAGGCCAAGACGCTCGTCGGGCCGATGATCACCAAGGCCGCGCTGGACAATGTGGTGAAGTGGGTCAAAGAAGCCGAGGCCGCCGGAGCAAAGCTGCTCACCCCGCTCAAAGTCGACGGACAGGTGTTGCATCCCGTCGTGCTGGAGAATGTTCCGCGGAACGCGGCCATTTCATGCGAGGAGGCGTTCGCGCCGGTCGTCGTTCTCGAAAGCTACAAGAGCTACGCCGAGGGACTCGCCGCGGTGAACGATTCGAAATTCGGACTGCAGGCCGGCGTGTTCACTTCCGATCTGACCAAGGCCTACCAAGCCTACGATGCGCTCGACGTCGGCGGCGTGCTCATCAACCAGGTTCCCACCTTCCGCACGGAGAACATGCCGTATGGAGGAGTGAAGGACAGCGGCTTCGGGCGCGAGGGCGTGCGCTATGCGATGGAAGACATGACCGAGATCAAATCGTTGGTCATCAACGAGCGCGGACTCTGACCGCGCATGTTGCACGTCGTTCTCGTCGAACCCGAAATCCCGCAGAACACGGGAAATATCGCGCGGACCTGTCTGGCGGCGGGCGCGCGGTTGCATCTGGTCGAGCCGCTCGGCTTCAAAATCGACGCCGCCGCACTGCGACGCTCGGGCATGGACTATTGGGAGAAGTGCGACATCCGCCGTTGGCCGTCGCTCGAGACCCTGCGCGACGAAGCGCCGGGCGCGCGTTTCTTTTTTCTGACCACGAAGTCGGACCGGCCTTACTGGGACGTGGAATTTGCCGACGGAGACCATCTGGTTTTCGGCCGCGAGACACGCGGACTTCCCGAGAGCCTGCTCGCCGCCGAGGGAGCGCAGACGCTGACCATCCCGATGCAGCCGGACGCGCGCAGCTTGAATCTGGCCACGTCGGTTGGGATTGTGCTCTACGAGGCTTGCAGGCAAATTGGGCGTGTCACCGCCAAGTCATGATCGAAAACAAACGCGTGCTTTTTGTCTGCAGCGGCAATTTTTACCGCAGTCGCTTGGCCGAGATTCTCTTCAACGAGGCCGCGGAAAAGGCGGGTGCCGTCTGGCGGGCGGAGTCGCGGGGCCTGCTCAAGACGGGCGAACTCAAGGGCATGTCGGAGCACTCCGTGAACTATCTGAAGGATCATGACCTTGGCCATTTGGTCAGGGAACCGCGCAATCCCATGGTGCTGGATGTGGAGGACATCACCGCCTTCGACCTGATCATCGGCCTCTGCCGCGAGGAGCACGAACCCATCATCAACCAAAAGTATCTCTCGCTGGCCCGGGCCATGATGAAGGCTGGGCGCATCCGCTACTGGCAAATTTACGACATTCCGGCGCCTCCCCGGGTCATCGTCCGATTGTTGGGCGGCGGACACAAAGGACCGAGCCAGCCGCCGAGCAGCGGCACAGAGCATATCGCGTTCGCAGTCAAGGACTTGCTTGAGGAATTGAAATCCGGCTTCACCCCCGGAAATCCAAGACCTTAGAACCAGCAAGGCGAAAAGGGACGGCGCAGCCCTTTTTGTGCTGGAAGAAGGCCCGGGGTCGGCTATATTGCCGCGCTATGCCAATTCAGAAGAAAAGTGCGTTTTCGCGTCGTCTCCCGGATCTGGTGACCGAGGAACTGGTCAGTGTTCTCTCCAAGAAGAGCTCCTTCGAGTTCAAGCAGCTCTTCGATCTGGTCCACGAGAAACTGCGCAAGCGCAATGCGGCAAGCGGCGGCGAGGAAATGCTCCGTTTGCGCGCCTACGAGAAGCTGCAAAATCTGGTTTCCCGCGGCATGGTCAAAAAGACCGGCAAGAAATACCGCGGGCTGGCCTCCTTGGCCAACGCCCTGGAGCCCGCCGACACGGTCGCCCGCTAAAGGCTTCCGATGCTCACGGAGCAATACCTGCCGCTGGCGCTCCACACCGCGCTGGCCGTCGGCTTGGCGGTTTCCATTTTCGCGGCCAGTTTCCTTCTGGGAAGAGTCGGACGCCGCACGCCGGACAAAGACATGGCCTACGAGTGCGGTATGCCCGTGCGCGAGGCCGCCGCGCCGCGCTTCAGTGTGAAGTTCTACCTCGTGGCCATGCTCTTCATCCTCTTCGATATCGAGATCGTCTTCATGTATCCTTGGGCCGTCGTTTACCGCGACTTTTTGGCGCAAAACGGACCGGTCATTTTCTGGAGCATGGCCGGTTTTGTCACCGTGCTGACCTTCGGCTACGTCTACGCCATCAAAAAGGGCGCGCTGGACTGGCGGAACT
>JAFMJK010000062.1 GCA_017853515.1 Chthoniobacterales bacterium
TCTCCTGCGGGGGCGGTGCCGGCGGCGCGGCGGCGCCCGATTTTTTTTCGTCTTCAGTATCCTTTCAGGGAGTCACACGGAGGAACGACCTATGAGGATGCTCATTCTGCTTTGTTGTCTCCTCCTCGCCGGTTGCTCGCGCCCCGAGAGCGGGGAGAAGCGGGCCGTCAAATTTTACCAGAGCCCGATGCATCCGTGGATCACCTCGGATCAACCGGGCCAGTGCACCATCTGCGGCATGGATCTCGTGCCGGTTTACGAGGGGGAGGAGGGTATCTCGACCGATCCGGGCCTGGTCACCCTCATGCCGTCCACCGCGCAAATCCTGGGGGTTGCCAGCGAACCCGTTGTTCTTGGCGCGCTGGAAAAAACCATCCGCTTGTCCGGGGTGATCGAGGACGATGACACCAGGCACACGGTCGTCTCGGCTTTTTATGACGGACGGATCGACAAGGTCTTCATCGATCATGTCGGCGAGGACGTCGCGCCCGAACAGCCGTTGGCGCAAATTTACAGCCCCGAGCTGCTTTACGTCGTGCGCGAGTTCCAGACGGCGATGCGCCGCGGTCGCGGGGATCCTCAGGCGGCGGTGGCTCGTCAGCGTCTGGTGCAGTTCGGCCTCACCGCGGCGCAGGTGGAGGATCTGGCCTCGGCCTCGAAGGAGACGTTCGGATTGAACCTGCGTTCGCCGATAGCCGGCACCTTGGTCGCGCGGAACGTCTATGCGGGCAAATATGTCAAAGCGGGTGACATTCTGTTCGAGATCGCGGATTTCGGCGTGATGTGGTTCCACGCGAGGGTCTACGAGCAGGACTTGCCGTGGATCCGGGTCGGTGCGACCGCCAAAGTGACCACGCCGGCCGCGCCGGGGCAGGAGTTCGAGGGCAAGGTCACGCTCATCGACCCGACCTTCGATCCGGTGACGCGCAGCACGCAGATTCGCATCGAGGTGCCCAATCCCAAATCGGAAGCGCTCGGCGGGCTGGTCCGCCCGCTGCCGCATCGTGCCTATGGCGAGGCGTCGATCACCACGGTGGTGGACGGTGTTGTCGTGGCGCCGCGCAGTGCGGTCCTTGATACGGGGCCTCGCGCGGTGGCTTATGTGGTGAAGGCCGGCAATGCATACGAGCGTCGTGATGTGAAAGTCGGTCGGCGGGGAGACCGGATGGTGGAAGTTCTCTCCGGCTTGGTGCCCGGCGAGAATGTCGTGTCCCAAGGCAACCTTATGATTGATGCGGAAGCGCAGATGGCGCAGCCGGAATCGCTCGGGGTCGCGGCGGCAAGCGACGTTGCGGTCCGGCACGCCGATGAAGCCACCGTGGCGCGGTGGGAAAAAATGAGCAAAGCGGCGGCGGCTTTGGCGGCCGATGATTTGGCGGCTTTCAACCAGCTGGGTTTGGCCGGGGCTGATTCGTTGGCCGCGGCGCGGCGCGCTTTTCACGAGGCGGTGCTGCCCGTCTTGGAGTCCGCGCTGCAGCACCCAGGGCAGGTGAAGGTTTACGAGTGTCCGATGACCTCCGGTGCGTTTCCCGGGGCGCCGCCCCAGGCGCGCTGGATCCAGATGGAGGGACCGTTGCGCAATCCATGGTTCGGCGCCGCCATGCTCGATTGCGGCACGGAGGTCAGGCCTTGATTGCCGGGATCATCAACTGGTCGCTGCGCAACCGCTTTCTTGTCGCCTGCGCTTTTCTCTTGGTGGTGGCGTATGGGGTGAGCGCGTTGCGCCACACGCCGGTCGACGCGATTCCCGATCTGAGCGAAAACCAAGTGATCGTCTTTGCCGACTGGCCGGGACGCAGCCCGCAGGAGGTCGAGGATCAAGTCACTTATCCGCTCTCCACCAGCTTGCAGGGTTTGGCCGGGGTCCGGGAAGTGCGCGGCATCTCGATGTTCGGATTCTCGTTGCTGACCGTCATTTTCACCGATTCGACGGACAATTATTTCGCCCGCACGCGCGTGCTGGAGCGTTTGAGCTTTCTCGGCGACCAGTTGCCGTCCGGTGTCGTCCCGCGACTCGGGCCGGATGCCACCGGTTTGGGGTGGATCTATCAATACTACCTCGATGTCGAACCGGGGGCGGCGGCGGATCTCGACTTGGGCCGGTTGCGTTCCCTGCAGGATTATTTCATCCGCTACCAGTTGGCGGCGGTGCCGGGCGTGGCGGAAGTCGCGAGCATCGGCGGCTTCGTGCAGCAGTATCAGATCGCCGTTTCCTCGGGAAAAATGCGCGCGTCCGGTGTGACGTTGCAGGAGGTGATGGAATCCGTGGCCGCGGCCAACCTGAATGTGGGAGGCAAGGTCATCGAGGAAAACGGGCAGGAATTCGTGGTGCGCGGACTCGGCTTGGTGGAGTCGGTGGAGGATCTCGAGGAGATCGTCGTCAAAGCGGGCGAGGCAGCACCGGTTTATCTGCGCGACCTGGCCACGGTGAGTATCGGCGGGGAATTCCGCCGGGGCACGCTCGATGTCGACGGACGCGAGGTGGTCGGCGGGATCGTCGTGATGCGCACCGGCGAAAACGCCATGGCGGTGATCGGCGCGGTGAAGGAAAAAATCGCCCAACTGCAGGCGGGGTTGCCCGCCGGGGTCGCGATCAAGCCTTTCTACGACCGCAGCGGATTGATCGGGCGGACCATCGACACCCTGCGCTCCGCGCTCATCGAGGAAATGATCCTGGTCACCTTGGCGCACATTCTTTTCCTCTGGCACTTCCGCAGCGTGCTGATTGTTACCATCCCGCTGCCGGCCTCGATCCTTGTTTCTTTCATCCTCATGCAACAGTTCGGGATCACCTCGAACATCATGTCGCTGGCCGGCATCGCCATTGCCATCGGCGTGCTGGTCGATGCGGCGATTGTCATCACCGAGAATGTCATACGCCGCTGCGAGCAGGCCGAGAAGACCAAAGGGTCGCCGCTCCTCCCGGCCGAGACTCTGCGCGTGACCGGCGAGGCGGCCGCCCAAGTCGGGCGTCCGGTGTTTTTCGCCATGGCGATCATCATCCTCGCCTTCCTGCCGGTGTTCGCGTTGACCGGGCAAGAGGGAAAACTTTTCCACCCCTTGGCTTACACCAAGACCTTTGCCATGGTCGGATCGGTTCTTTTTGCGGTCACGATCGTGCCGGTGCTGTGCTCGTGGCTGGTGCGCGGTCCGTTCCATCCCGAGGGGGCGAACTGGGTGATGCGGCCGTTGCTCCGCCTTTACCGTCCGGCCCTCGACTGGGCTTTGGCTCATGGTCGCTTGGTGCTGGGCAGTGCGGCGGTGCTGCTGGCCGCGGCGCTGTTTCTCGCTTTCGGGTTGCCGCGCCCGGTGGTGGCGTGGCTGCAGGCGAAAAATTTGCCCGCACTGGCGCGCTTGGCCGGCGGGATGGGTTCGGAATTCATGCCGCCGCTCAACGAGGGCAGTTTGCTTTTCATGCCGGTCTTGTTGCCGAGCACTTCGCTCACCGAGGTGAAGCGCATTATGGCGTGGCAGGACCGCGCGATGCGCGAGGTGCCGGAGGTGGCCTCGGCCGCCGGGAAGCTCGGGCGGGCCGAGTCGCCGACCGATCCGGCCCCGGTCGAAATGATCGAGACAACCATCATGCTCAAGCCGCCGGAAGAATGGCGGCCGGGAATGACGAAGGACAAAATCGTGTCGGAACTGACAGCCAAGCTTTCGCGCGTGCCGGGCTACGTTCCGGGATTTCTGCAACCGATCGAAAATCGCATCCTCATGCTGAGCACGGGCATTCGCGCACAGGTCGGGGTCAAAATTCTCGGCGACGATCTCGAGGTCCTGCAGCGCAAGGCCTACGAAGTGGAAAAAGTGCTGCGCACCGTGCAGGGCGCAGTCGGGGTGGCACCCTCGCGCGTGCAAGCGAAGCCGTATCTGGAGATCATTCCCGATCGCGTGCGCCTGGCGCGCTACGGCTTGTCGATGAGCGATGTGCTCGATTATGTCGAAGCGGGGCTGGGCGGGGTCAATGTCACCACCACGATCGAAGGCCGCCGCCGCGTGCCCGTGCAGGTGCGTTTGGGCCGGGACGAGCGCACCGATTTGGCCGCGCTGGGGCAAATTTTGGTGGGCGCGCCGGACGGCACCTACGTTCCGCTCGGCCAACTTGCCGAGATCCGGCGCAACATCGGCCCGAGCGAAATCCAAAGCGAGGACGGGCTGCTCAAACTTTTCGTGCAGGCGAATATCCAAGGACGCGACCTCGTGAGTTTCGTCGACGAAGCCCGGCGGCGCATTGCCGCGGAGGTCGCCCCGGAACCGGGCGTCGCTATCGTGTGGAGCGGGCAGTATGAGAACCAGTTGCGCGCGCGGAAGACATTGCAGGCTGTCGTGCCGGCGGTTCTGTTGATCATTTTCCTGCTTCTCTTCATCACGTTCCGCAGCGCGCTCGAGGCGGCGCATGTCATCCTGGCGGTGCCGTTCGCGCTGACCGGCGGCGTGTTTTTGCAATGGCTGCTCGGCTACAATTTCAGCGTGGCGGTCTGGGTCGGATACATCGCGATGTTCGGCACGGCCATCCAGACGGGCATTGTCATGGTGGTGTATCTCGAGGAGGCGTTGAACAGAAAGCGGGACGAGTTGCGGGAGAAGTTCACGCGGGCGGATCTGCTCGCCGCGGTGAAGGAGGGGGCGGTGTTGCGGTTGCGGCCCAAAGTCATGACTGTCTCGACCGTCATCGCCAGCCTGTTGCCCATCATGTGGAGCACCAGCACCGGGGCCGAGGTGATGAAGCCGATCGCCGCACCGGTTATCGGGGGCATGGTCAGCAGTCTGCTGCACATTCTGATCGTCACCCCGGTGATATTTTTCGCCCTGCGGTCGCGGGAAATTTTCGGGCGTTCGCGCGCGGATTGACCAAAGCCGGTGTCGCGGTGGGCTTGACGGCTCTGGCGGTGTAACGGAAAATCACAAATTCGGCCGGTGTGCCGATTCAACCCCAGACGCTGTAAAATCTATGTCTACTGAGCTCAAGTGTCCCTTCAATCACGGCAAATCCACCGGCGCGCCTGTTGCCGCCGGCATGGGGCCGACCAACCGCGATTGGTGGCCGAACCAGCTCAATCTCAAGATGCTCAGCCAGCAGTCGGAAAAAACCAGCCCGATGGGCGAAGAGTTCGACTACGCGAAAGAATTCCAGAGCCTCGACTTGGCTGCGCTGAAAAAGGACCTCGCGACGCTCATGACCGACTCGCAGGACTGGTGGCCGGCGGACTTCGGTCACTACGGTCCGCTCTTCATCCGCATGGCATGGCACGCGGCGGGCACCTACCGCACCGGTGACGGCCGCGGGGGCGGCGGCAACGGCAGCCAGCGCTTCGCGCCGCTCAACAGCTGGCCGGATAACACGAACTTGGACAAAGCCCGCCGCCTGCTCTGGCCGATCAAACAGAAATACGGACGCAAAATTTCCTGGGCCGATCTCATGATCCTCACCGGCAATGTGGCCCTTGAGTCGATGGGCTTCAAAACCTTCGGCTTCGCCGGCGGACGTCCCGATATCTGGGAACCGGAGGAAGACGTTTACTGGGGTTCGGAGAAGGAGTGGCTGGGCGACGAGCGTTACTCCGGCGACCGCGATTTGGAAAACCCGCTCGCCGCGGTGCAGATGGGGCTCATTTATGTCAATCCCGAGGGGCCCAACAGCAATCCCGATCCGTTGGCCGCGGCGCGCGACATCCGCGAAACGTTCGCCCGCATGGCCATGAATGACGAGGAGACCGTCGCCCTCATCGCCGGCGGACACACCTTTGGCAAGTGCCATGGTGCGGGGCCCGCCACGCACGTCGGGCCCGAACCCGAGGCTGCCCCGCTCGAAGCACAGGGGCTCGGTTGGAGCAGCACGTACAAGTCCGGCGTCAATGGCGATACGATCACCAGCGGACTCGAAGTCACCTGGACCCAGACGCCGACGCAATGGAGCAATTACTATTTCGAAAACCTGTTCAAATACGACTGGGAGCTGACCAAGAGCCCGGCCGGGGCGCACCAGTGGGTGGCCAAGGATGCGCCGGAAGATATTCCGGATGCGTTCGACGGCGGCAAGCGCCACAAGCCGACCATGCTGACCACGGATTTGTCGATGCGCTTCGATCCCGCGTATGAAAAAGTTTCGCGTCGCTTTCACGAGAATCCGGAAAAGTTCGCCGACGCCTTCGCGCGTGCGTGGTTCAAGCTGACCCACCGCGACATGGGTCCGCGCGCCCGCTACCTGGGGTCCGAGGTGCCGAACGAGGAACTCATCTGGCAGGATCCCATCCCTGCCGTCGACCATCCGCTCGTCGACGCCAAAGACATTGCCGACCTCAAAGCGAAGGTTTTGCAGTCGGGACTCACCGTCTCCGAGTTGGTCTCCACGGCATGGGCCTCGGCCTCGACGTTCCGCGGGTCGGACAAACGAGGCGGTGCCAACGGTGCGCGCATCCGTTTGGCGCCGCAGAAATTCTGGAAGGTCAACCAGCCCGATCAGTTGGGCAAAGTGCTCAAGGTGCTCGAGGGGATTCAGGCCGAGTTCAACAAGTCGGCAGCCGGCGGCAAAAAAATCTCCCTGGCCGACCTCATTGTGCTGGCCGGTTGTGCCGGCGTGGAAAAAGCGGCGCACGATGCGGGTCAGAAAGTGACCGTTCCCTTCGCCCCGGGCCGCATGGATGCCGCCCAGGATCAGACCGATGTCGAATCGTTCGCTGTCCTCGAACCGGCGGCGGACGGCTTCCGGAATTACATCCGTCCGAAACTTTCCGTTCCGGCCGAAGAAATGCTCGTCGACAAAGCCCAGTTGCTCACGCTGACCGCGCCGGAAATGACGGCGCTCATCGGCGGTCTGCGCATGCTCGGGGCCAACGTCGATGGTGCCCAACACGGCGTGTTCACCGACCGGCCGGGACAACTGACCAACGATTTCTTCGTCAACCTGCTCGACATGGGCACGGAGTGGAAACCGCAGTCCGAGGCCCGCGATGTCTGGGAGGGGCGCGATCGCAAAACCGGGAAGCCGAAGTGGACCGCCACGCGCGTGGATTTGGTTTTCGGATCGAATTCGATCCTTCGCTCGCTGGCCGAGGTCTACGGCAGCGCCGACGCGCAGGAGAAATTCGTGAACGATTTTGTCCGCGTGTGGGACAAGGTCATGAATTTGGACCGGTTCGATCTGCGCTCGGCGAGGAAGTAAACCGCAGAGGACGCAGACGTCGCAAAATGTAGCGGCGGCGTCCCCGCCGCCGGTCGTTTTCGTTAACCCTCGTCGCCAGGGACGGCGACGCTACAGTTCAATCCAAATCCCGCTCGGCAAGGGCTTCCTCGTCGAGGCCGAGGTAGTGCCCGAGTTCGTGCAGGTATGTGCGGCGGACTTCGTCGGTGAAGGTCGTGCCGGCGTCTTCGCATTCCTCGAGGATGTTTTCGAGGTAGAGGATGATCTGCGGGGGCGGCCCTGCATCGTGGGCGTGTTCGTGGCGGGGTGCGCCGACAAAGAGCCCGAGGATTCCGGGATCCAGTCCGTCCCCGACAAGCTCGTCGGACGGCCAGTCTTCGAAACACACGGGAACTTGGCGCGCTGCTTCTTTCAGCGCATCCGGCAAGCGGTGGAGAGTTTCCACCACCGTCTTGCGGGCTTTTTGCGCGTGATCCATCAGAAACGATCGGCCGCCATTCGCTTCTGTCCGCGTTCGCGGACTTTGGCGCCAGACGGCGTTCCGGCCGGCTGTCCGCGCACTGCTCCGAGCCAGAAGGCGGAGGCTGCATCGCGCAGGTTGCCCGGTTTCCATCCTTCCGTGCGCATATAACGCCGAAAATTTCCCGGCAGATAAGAGCGCAGGTGGGCGCTTTGCGGCGCGTGGAATGCGAGATAGGAAAGATTTTGCAGCAAGGCGAGGAACTTGCCGCGATGCGCGACGGCCGCGGCGCGCGGGTCGCCCGGGGGCGGCGGGAGGTGGGGCACGGCGATGTCCGCGGCGAAAACTCCTCCGCCTTGCGCCGCGGTGCGCATGGAAAATTCCAGATCTTCGCCGAGCATCCAAAAGTCTTCCCGGAATTTCCCGCATTTCTCGAAAATATCGCGCCGGTAAATCAGGCAAGCACCCGTCGCCCAGCAAAACGGCTGCGGCTCCCGGCCGAGCGCGGCGACCGCCGATTCCGCGTCGGTGACGCGCCGGATCGCGGCACGCAGCGCGACGTCGCGGGGTTCGGGGAAGCCCCACAATTTGCCGTTCTCATCGAAAAGCAACGGCGCCACGGCGCCGGCTCGCGAGGCGGCCATCACGGAAATCATTTTTTCCAGCGCATCGGGCGGCGGAACGACATCGTCATCAAGAACGAGAAAGTGCGTGATCGAGGTATCGGGCAGGGCGGCCTCGAGCGCGGCATTCCACGCCGGGCCGGGTCCGCGGTTGATCGCCACGGGAACCCATTCCGCACCCATCCGCGTGCACAGGTCGCGGGTCGCCCCGGAAGCCGCGCTGTCCGCCACGAAAGTCCTTGCCGGTGCCACCGTCCCCGCGGCCAGGGCCCGGACCAAGCGCTCCAGTTCCGCGTCCCTGCGATAAGCGGCAATCAAAGCCGCCACCCTCGGTTTTTGCTCAGTGGGGGTTTTCATGGCGGGTCGGCAGGGTTGCAGCGGAAACTCGGCTCCGTTATTCCTCCTGCATGGTATTTCGGGCTCTCTTTGTGGCAATTCTGTTCGCTGCGTCTGCCGCCGCCCAGGAACAGGAGCAGGGAATGATGGATCGCATCATGAACCCGAAAGCGGACAAGGCGAACCCGATGGGCGAGCGAGCTTTCAAAGCCACTCCTTTCGCCTCCAGCGAATTCCGGGGCGCGAAAGCCTACGGCGGGGTGAAAGAAGCGCGGACCAAGGAATTCGGCACACGCCGTTTCCTCGGTATTCGCAATCCGTGGTTCGGCAAAAGAGTCTTCGAGACGCGCGCCGCCGAGGAGTTGACGAGGTATGTGCTCAGCGACAAAGCCTTTGCCTCGCGCGCTGTCGACACCAAACCGGCGCGCGATGCCTCGAAGCGCGCCTCCGGTGTGGATGGCGCCGTGGATGCCCGTGATTTTCTCGCGCGCGGCAAATCGCAGTCCTCGCTCAACAACACCTACCAGTCCGGTCCGACGCTTTCGCTCGACGAGGTGCGGGAACTTCTCAATCGCAATCGCTGAGCGGATGAAGCCGTCCGGATCCGTCGAGGAACTTTGCCGCGGCTGCGCCGAGGTCATCAACCGTGCCGAGTTGCAGAAGAAGCTCGCGGCGGGGCGCCCGCTGCGGGTCAAACTCGGGGTCGACCCGACCGCGCCGGACATCCATTTCGGCCACACAGTTTCCCTGCAGAAGCTGCGGCAGTTCCAGGATCTCGGGCACCAGGCAGTGCTCATCATCGGTGACTTCACCGCGATGATCGGCGATCCGAGCGGACGTTCGGCCACGCGGCCGCAACTGACCCACGACGAAGTGCTGGCCAACGCCAAGACTTACCAGGAGCAGGCCTTCAAGGTTCTCGATCCCGGGCGCACCGAGGTTGTTTTCAACGGCGAGTGGTTCAAAAAGATGAACTTCACCGACGTCATCCGCCTCAACAGCCGTGTCACGCTCCAGCAAATGCTGCAGCGCGAAGATTTTCGCGAGCGCATGGACAAAGCGCAGCCCATCCGCGCCCACGAGGTGCAATACCCGATCATGCAGGGATGGGACTCGGTCATGATCAAAGCCGATGTGGAACTCGGGGGCACGGACCAGCTTTTCAACATCATGGTCGGACGGGATCTGCAGAAAGAAGAGGGGCAGGAGGCGCAGGTGGCCATGATGCTCCCCATTCTCGAGGGACTCGACGGCTCCCAAAAGATGAGCAAAAGCCTCGGCAACGCCGTGGGGGTGAATGAAGCCCCCGGCGAGATGTTCGGCAAAGTGATGAGCGTTTCCGACGACTTGATGGCGCGTTGGTATACTCTGCTCCTCGGACGCGAGTTGGACAAAAGCGCGCATCCCATGGCCGCCAAAAAGGAATTGGCCCGTGCTTTGGTCGGGCGCTTCCACTCCGCGGACGCAGGGGCGCGCGCTCTGGAGGAATTCGAGAAACGTTTCAGCGGGCGCGATCTGGAGAACGCGGAACTGCCGGCCTTCCGGCCAGCCGTGCCGCTGATCGATGTGATCACCGCGGGCGTCGAGGCCTACACCCAGTGTTTCGGTCAGACCAAATCGCGCGGCGATGTCCGTCGCCTCGTCACGCAGGGCAGTATCCAGTGGCGCGGGGAAAAAGTTACCGATCCGAAAGCCATGCTCGATCTCTCGCAGGCCGGTATTCTGCGCTTGGACAAAACGAGGGCGGTGCGGGTGGGATGAGCGGGATTCAGACCGACCCTCGAGTCTGATCATTGGGCAGGGGTGTAGCGGCGCTCTTCGGTCGTCGCTGCAAGCGAACAGAAGGGCCTCAAAATCCTCCTTCTCTGCGCTCTCGGTGGTTCCAAAAAAACCTTCGGAGCGGGTGCTCGCCTACGCTAGTATTCAATTTCATGTCCAGCATCGCCGGCCAGCTCTTTCGCATCGCCACGTGGGGAGAATCCCAC
>JAFMJK010000002.1 GCA_017853515.1 Chthoniobacterales bacterium
CCTTGCCCCTCTTCGTTTCCTTCGTTGGCTTCTGTGCAAATCCCTTCCGTCCGGCTTCGCGACCATCCCGCGCGAAAAAAGCATCCCGATCATTGCTTTCAAGGGTGAAGGCGGAGAGATTCGCGGCGTTGAACGCCATGCCATTCGTCCGCTTCGCCACGATCCTTCTGCTCCTTGCCTGCTGCGGCCAGGGGCAGAGGTTGAGCCCGCTGGCCACGCGCCCCGACTGGTCCTCGCTGGAAAAATTCCAGGGCACGATCACCAAGGAGGAATTCACCCGCCTGCTCACCCAAGTCTACGCCCCGCGCGAGGCGTGGCGGGAATACTTCACCGTGACCGATGACCACGTCACCGTCGTCACCGCCCCCGGCCAACCGCCCTTCCTCCTCGAATTCGCACCCGACCAAGCGAGCGCCAAACCCGTCCCGCGTTATTGGCAACCCCGCCCCAGCCTGCGTGGACTGCGCATCGCGCTCGACCCGGGTCATCTCGGCGGCGAATGGGCCAAGACGGAGGAACGCTGGTTCCAAATCGGCAACCACAAACCCGTGACCGAAGGCGACATGGTGCTCCATGTGGCGAAGCTACTCAAAAGCGAACTCGAGCGCCGGGGAGCTTCCGTCTCGCTCACCCGCAGCAGTTCGAAACCAGCGACCAATCTTCGCCCGGAAAAACTCAAGGGCCCCGCGATCCAATCCCTGCGCGACCAAGGCCGCGCAATCAATCCGGCCAGCCTCAAATCCGAAGCCGAGCGTCTCTTTTATCGCACCGCCGAAATCCGCGCGCGCGCCAGAAAAGTGAACGGCCAGCTGAAACCCGATCTGGTCCTCGCGCTGCATTTCAACGCCGAAAGCTGGGGCAACCCCGCGCGCCCCACCCTCACCGGCCTCAACCACCTGCATCTTCTGGTCAGCGGATGCTACTCCGCGCGCGAGTTATCCTACGAGGACCAGCGCTACGACCTCATGGCCAAATTGCTCAATCGTTCCTACGACAAGGAAGTCGCCGTCTCGCGCGCCGTGGCCCAATCCATGGCCCGCGCCACGCGTCTGCCTCCCTACACCTACACGGGCGACTCCGCCATCAAGGTCGGTGGCTCACCCTACGTTTGGGCGCGCAACCTTCTGGCCAACCGGCTTTTCGAATGCCCCGTGGTCTACCTCGAGCCCTACGTGATGAACAACAAGGAGGTCCACGACCGCGTCCAGCTGGGCGATTACACCGGGCGGCGCAACATCAACGGCACCCCGCGCGAAAGCATCTACCGCGAATACGTCCGCGGCGTGGTCGACGGGCTCGTCGCTTATTACGGAAGGAATTAGATCTGTAGCCGCGGCACAGAGTGCCGCGGCTATATCAAACGCCCATGTTGGGCTCACGAATGACGATCGGCGGGTAGGGACACGCGGCCCGCGTGTCCGTTTTTCAGAGAGCGGACGAGCGGGCCGCTCGTCCCTACCTTAAGAGCTAAAGCCCACAATCTTTCGGGTTCGGTATTCTGCCGATCTCACCGATAGAAAAATCCATCCGTGCCATCCGTGATATCCGTGGTTAAAAATTCCGCCTCATGAAAGTCCTCGCGGTGGCCAACCAGAAAGGCGGTGTCGGCAAGACAACGACCTCGGTCAATCTGGCCGCCGGCCTTGCCGCCAAAGGCCAAAGCGTCCTCCTCGTCGATCTCGATCCGCAGGGCAACGCGACCAGCGCGGTCGGGGCCGAGTTGGAAAACCCGCCGACCCTGTATGGTCCGCTCACCGGCGCCTCCGAAGTCGGAACGTGCCTCAGTCCCACGCGCATCCCGCACCTCACGCTCATCGCGGCCAACATCGACTTGGCCGGGCTCGAGATCGAAGTGGCCCGCATGGACGACCACCTTTTGCAGATCCGGCGCGCACTCCAGCCCCTGCGCGAGGCGGACGCCTTCGACTTCGCCATCCTCGATTGCCCGCCCTCCCTCGGCATCCTCATGACCAACGCCCTCGTGGCGGCCGACCAGCTCCTCGTTCCCGTGCAGTGCGAATACTATGCCCTCGAAGGCCTGGGCAAACTCATGTTCGTCATGGGCCAGATCCGCGAATCCGGCGCCAACCCCGATCTCACGCTCTCCGGCCTCCTCATGACCATGTTCGACCGCCGCACGAATCTCGCCGAAGCCGTGGTCAAAGACGTGCGCGCGCATTTCCAGGAAGTGCTTTATGACACAGTCATCCCCCGCACCGTCCGCCTGAGCGAAGCGCCCAGCTTCGGCCGCACCATTTTCGAACACGACCCCCGCGGCCCCGGCGCCGAAGCCTACGGCAAACTGGCCCGAGAATTCCTCAAACGCCACGAAGACAAGCTCGCTTTTGTGAACGCTTGAAGAGCGGACGCGCGGGGACCGGCTGCACCGTCGAAATACTTCGCATCCGCGCATTGACGCGATGGACGAATCCTTGTGCAATTCGCGCCGCCGACCATGGACTGGGGACTCGCCATCGCCAATGTGCTCAATCCCGCCGCGCTCTTCTTCGCGCTGGGTTTCGCCGCCGTATTGTTCAAGACGGACCTGGAAATCCCCGCCCCGCTCCCGAAGCTTTTCTCGCTCTATCTCATCATCGCCATCGGCTACACCGGCGGGACCAAACTCGCGGCGTCCGGCCTGAGCGGCACCGTGCTGCTTTACATCGCGGCGGCCGTATTCATGGCGTTGCTCGTGCCGGTCGCCGTCTTCTTCGCCCTGCGGAGACTCCTCTCCGTCTACGACGCCGCCGCCATGGCGGCGACATACGGTTCGATCAGCATCGTCACCTTCATCGTCGGCACCGAGTTCCTCGACCGCAACGCACAGACTTACGGCGGCTACATGGTGGCCATCATGTCGCTCATGGAATCGCCCGCCATCGTCGCCGGCATTTTCCTTGTCCGCATGTTCGCCCCGCGCCGCACCCTCGCCGCGCCCAAGACCAACGCCGCTTCGCTCCTGCGCGAGTCGTTCCTCAACGCCTCGGTTTTCCTCCTTCTTGGAAGTTTGCTCATCGGCTGGGTCACCGGCCCGGCGCACGGCAAATCCCTCGAGACCTTCATGTCCGGGCTCTTCAAAGGCATGGTCATCTTCTTCCTCCTGGACACCGGCATGCATGCGGGGCGTCTCATCGGCATTTTCAAAAAAACCGGCGCACCGCTGGTGATCTTCGGGCTTGTCGCCCCGCTGGCCGGCGCCGCCCTCGGCCTCCTCGTGGCCAAGGGGATCGGCATGGCGCCCGGCGACGCGCTGCTCTTTGTCATCCTCTGCGCCAGCGCCAGCTACATCGTCGCCCCCGCCGCCATGCGACACGCCGTTCCCGAGTCGAATCCGGGACTGGTCGAACTCCTCTCCCTGGGCGTCACCTTCCCCTTCAACATCACCCTTGGCATCCCGCTCTACTGGATGGCCATCCGCTGGGTGTGGGGAGTGGACTGAGTCGCGGAACCTGGCCCCGCCTCAAAGCGCGAAGTCCGCGTCGGTCAAGCGGACATCGTGGCGGATGTTCGAACCGTCGATTTCGGTGGTGGCACCATCCGGCCGGGTTACGGTCATGCCCGCCGGTATGTTGCGCCCCGCGTCGTCCTTGGCCACTTGGGTCGTGGTAATGGTGCGGAGAAGTTGGCCCGAGACATCGTATTTTTCCACGCGCATGACAACGCGTTTGTCCGGGTCGATCCAGCTCCGCACTTTGCCGTGCGGCGAGTTGCCCGCGGGTCGCGATTCGAGAATGACGCAGTCCGCACGTCCAACGGATTCCTTTCCGGCCAATTCCTGCTTCGGCCAGAGGAAGAAATTCTCGATCACATCGGCGTAAGCGAGCCCGGTGCCGAACATGCCGCCGCTCCATTCCCCGCGGCCGATCCCGGAGCGCTCCCCCGCGGCGGAAATTTTCTCCCCGCGCGGCCATCCGCCTTTGCTCTGCGAAAGGACAACTTTCTCGCCCTTGCGTTGCTGAGGCCAGAGAACTTCGTAAACCGTCCGCGCGTTTCCGCCCGAGCGGAGTGATTTGATCTGCACCTGCAAGACTTGCCCGTCCGGTGCCTTCATTCGGACACGAGCCGAGGACTCGCCGTCCTCGACCAATGAGGCCATTTGTGACGCCAGCTGGCCGGCGTTCATACCCGGGTCCCCGGCGCGAAGGCTCGCCGCGGTCAGCAGAACGATCAGGAGGGGGAAAAGTTTCATGCGCCCAACATCCCTCGACGCGAACACCAGGGTCAACCCTGCAAGGCAGTGCTCGGCGAGAGGCGCGAGCTGCGCCATGCCGGATAAAGTCCGCTGACAATGCCGACCGCCACCGCGATAAGCACGGCTTGGAGAGCCAAAGTCCAGCCGAGATCGGGCTCGAGAAATCCGCGCACGAAGGGCGTTTGCTCGAGAATGGCCAAGGTTACCGCGCCGAGCACCACCCCGACCACGCCGCCGAGAAATCCCATGACCGCGGATTCGCACAAAATAAGCGACATGATGCGCGCGCGGGACCAGCCGAGCGCGAGCAGGACGCCGATCTCGTGTTTGCGCTCGAACACGCTCATCAACATGGTGTTCATCACGCCGAGAACGCCGACGACCAGCGCGAGCAGGGAAGTGCTCCAGCTCATGGCTTGCGCCATGCGGAATCCCTGGCTGGTGCCGACCACCTCGCCCGCCTGGACGGCACGCAATCCCGGGTGCCTCGCCTCGATGTCGCGGCACAGCGATTCGATACCTTCGGGGGGAAGTCCGTCGGTCACGCGGATATTGATGAAGTTGGCGCGCCCTTCGTAGCCGGAGGCCGCCTGGAATCTGGGCAGGGCCATGTTGATCGCCCCGTTTTCCAGCACGGATTTGCCATCGACGATGCCGACCACGTCGAACTCCAGCGCTTCGACCTGCAATTTGTCGCCGGTCTTTTTGCCCAGCACCTCGGCGGCCAGCTTGCCGAGCACGACGGCGTTTTCCCGGGCGTCGCGCGGCATGCGCCCATCCACCACCTGCAGTTGTTCCCAGGTGAAAGATTCCCACTCGCGCCCGTAGACGACCATCATGGGCGCGTCCTCCACACTGAGCATCTGCATGAGGGTGGCGTTCGCTTCCCCCACCCCGGGCATGGATGCGATCTCTTCGCGCACCGACTCCTCGAAGGCCTTGGGCATGATGCCGCCCTGCATGTTGCTCACCACGACATCGATTCCCACGGTGTCGAGCTGGTCCACCACGCTTTTTTCGTAACCCGAGGCCATCCCGACGAGCGCCACCACGGCGGCGATGCCGATGGCGATGCCCAGGACGGTAAGGCCGGTCCGCACGGGACGGCGCCACAACCCGCGGAAGATGACCTGGAGAAAATTCATGGAGTCAGCTTGCGGAGACGATTTGTCCGTCCTTGATGCGGACAATGCGCGTGCCGTGGCGCGCCAGTTCCTGGTCGTGGGTCACCATGACAAGGGTGACCCGGTGCTCTTCGCGCAAACGCAGGAGGATATCCATGACATGCGCGGAGTTTTTGCTGTCGAGATTGCCGGTCGGTTCGTCGGCCAAGAGGATGGCCGGGCGGTTGGCCAGGCTCCGGGCGATGGCCGCGCGCTGGCGTTCTCCGCCGGACAGCTTCACCGGGAGATGATCGAGACGGTGGCCGAGCCCGACAGCCTCGAGCAGTTCGACGGCGCGGGCCCGCCGCTCGCGCGGCGAACCGGGCAGCCCGAACATGGGCATCTGCACGTTTTCCTCCACCGTGAAATTGGGAAGGAGATGGAAGGATTGGAAGATGAACCCGATCTCCCGCGCGCGGTAAGCCGCGGGGTCGCCGATCCCGGACAAATCGCGGCCGCGGAAATGCAATTTCCCCGACGAGGGCCGGTCGAGCAAGCCGAGCATGTTGAGCAAGGTCGTCTTGCCGCAGCCGCTCGGACCCACGATGGAAACGAATTCGCCTTGCCCGATGGTCAAATCGACCCCGCGCAACGCGGCGACGCGGCCGTCGTCGTATTCTTTGGTCAGACCCGCCGCCTCGTAGACGATCTCGCCGGACGGAACTGCGGGCGCGGACATGGGCGGGACTATTCCGCGGTGGCCCACTGCGCGCCGACGCGGGGATCGTGCAGGCGCTTGATCAAATCAGCGAAGGCGGAGCGGTAATTCGGGAAGGGCGCGGTGTCGCCGCCGTCCTTCGGCTCGATCAGAGCGACATGCTCGACCAACTCGTCGCAGGGAATGGAACTCTTGGCGTGGTGCACGCCGTGGAGCGGCTGATGGAGCAAACTCAGCGCGACAAAGCGACCGGGGGTCGTTTCCACGATGATGCTACGGGTGGCGCTGCGCGCGCTGTTGCCGCTCAGTCCGACGTGCTCGATGTATTTGCGCCAGCTCTGCATGTTGCCGGCGATGAAAGCCGGGATGAAGTAAAGGACGAGGAACCAGTTCCAGACGTTGAACCAAGCGACGAGGGCAAGTGCGGTGGTCCAGAGCAGGATCATGCCTGCGGTTTCGATCCAGATCCGTTTGCGCACCGTCTTGTTCGTCACGGGCGACGGATTTTCGAGGAAGACGCGCCAGAAAAGATACGGCGTGTAGAAAAAACCGAAATTGAGTTCGAGGAACGCGGCCGCGCGACGCCACCAGAGCGGCTGTTGCGGATCGACGAAGGGCCAAAGCTCGAGATCTTTGACCGTGGCGAGATTGACGTGGTGCTTCTGGTGAAGGGCGCGGTAGAGCGTGAAAGGCGTGAGGCTGATCATGCCGACCAGCTGGCCGTCGAATTCGTTGAGCCATTTCCATTGGCGAAGGTTCCCGTGCGCCGCCTCGTGGTAGGCGATGAGCATGGCGTGCATGAAGTGGCTCGAGACGAGCATCAGCGGGACAATGAGCCACAGGAAGGCCGTGTGCCCGGAGACATATTTGTACATGCACCAGGCGAGCAGGGCGGCGCTGCCATAGGTGCCGACCATCACCCAAGTGAAAGATGTGCGGCACGGCCATGGTTCCTCGTGCGAGGCAAGGGCCGGGCTTTTTGCGGTCATGTGCATCGGAGCAGACTGGTCGAAACGGGACTTCTCATCCGGCCCCGGCCAGAACCTCGCGGAAAAGGGCGTCCAATTGCCGGACATCCGATTCCTCCACGACGCTTTCACGGCGGAGCCAGACAATTTCCATTTGTCCGGTATCGCCGGTGATTTCGCAAGCCAAGTCGAAGCGCGATGTCCCGCTGGAAAGGTTGCGGAATGCGGCGGAAATACCCGGAACCGTGATGTCCGGGAACGGGTGATTCTGCACGGCGAAGCGGATGTCGTAGACGGCGTGGCGGCGCCGCGCAGCGCCGGCCTCCTCCACGGCGCGAACCAGCTCCGCGAAAGGCATGGCCCGGGCGAAATCCTCGAGCGTTTCCTCGTGGACCAGCGGGGCGAGATCAGAGAGCCCGAGGGACGGATCGATGCGGCAGCGCAGCGGAACGACTTCGGAGAAATAACCGATCGTCTCGCGGACGGAGGGTTTGGCCCGTCCCGCCACGGGGGTTCCCAGCACCACGTCGCTCTTGCCCTTCCAGCGATGCAAGGCGAGGCGGAACGCGGCGGACAGAGCGGTGAAGGGCGTGGTCCCCGCCTTTCGCGCCAGCGTGCGCACGGATTCCGCCGTGGCCGCCGGGATCTGCGTCTCCCACCGCCGCAAAGGCTCGCCCGCGACGGGATGCGCGGCATCGAAAAAAAGTTCCGCGTCCCGCAACCGCGAACGCCATCGCTCCGCGCGGACGGCCAACTCCTTTTCGGTCCATTGCGCGCGCTCCGCCGCACCCCACTGGCTGTAGGTCATGGGCGGCGGCGACAACGTTTCGCTCAAGCCCTGCAAACGCGTCATGTCTTTACCCGAACGGCGCCAAGCCGCGATGCAACCGGTCATGAAATCTTCGACAAATGTGGTCAGGGCCCATCCGTCGGCGACCGAGTGATGGATAACCATGCCGAGAAAGCAATGGTCGGGCCCATCGGGCACCATGATGAGACGATGGAGCGGTCCGGCCACCAGGTCGAAGGGCCGGGCGAAGAGCGGGGCCAGGGCCGCGACAGCCGCTTCCGCACCGGAAGCACCGGTCGGAAGCGCGATCTGTTCCAGCACGGGTTCCGCCGAGGCGCGGACCAGTTGCACGGGGCGCGTCTTGCCCGGCAGGATCGTGGTGCGCAGCGCCTCCTGGCGGGCGAGAACCATGCCCAGCGCTTCGCGGCAAAGTTCCGGCGTGAGCGGACCGCGGATGTCGAGCAGCGCGCAGATATTGTTCGAGGGATCCCCCGGCGGGACGGGCGCGGTTTCCCACAGCTCGCGCTGCGGAAAAGTGAGGGGCACCAGCCGCGCCTGGCCGCTGGCCAGCAACTCCTCCAAACGGGCGCGCGCGTTGCCTGCCATCCGCCTAGCCGGCCGCCGCGCCGTTGCGGGCGCCGGCGGTTTTTTCCGCCCCACCCGCGACGAGTCGATCGAGTTCCTCGTCCGCGATCTCTGCGAAGTCGATTTCGTCCGCGGAAACCGCTTCAACTTCCGCGGCAACCCGGGCGACGGGTGCGGGAACCGCGGCACCACCGCCGAGGTGGCCGGTGAGCAGCGCGGCTATCTGCCCGATGGTGCGCGCGCGCATCAAACTGGTCGGCGGAAGAGTGACACCGATCGAGCTCTCGATCAGGTTTTCGATCTCCACGCCCATGAGCGAATCGAGACCGAGGTCGGTCAGCGGTTGGTCGGGGCGCAGCGACTCGGGCTTGACGCGCAGGACGGAGCCGATGATTTCCTGCAACGCCTGCACCACGACAGCCTCACGATCGTCCGGGGCGGCAGCTTCGATGCGAGCGCGCCAGTCGGCCGTTTTTCCGGCGGCCTCTTCCATTTCCACGCCTGCGGCGAAGATGCGCTCGAGCAGAGGGTTTTCCTGCAACCCGCGGAACGACTGGCGCCACTTGGCCCAGTCGACGCGCAGCGCGGCCATCTGCGTGGCCGATGAGTCGAGAAAGGTTTCCAGCAGCGATGTGACCTCGTCGGGCGAGAGCGCTTCGGTGCCTTGGCGCGAGAGATACTCGGCCACTTTTTCGTTGCGGGCGACGTAGCCTTCGCCGCCGAGCACGCCCCAGTTGACCGCGAGTGCGGGAAGCCCGAGAGCACGCCGGTGGTGGGCCAGCGCATCGAGGAAAGCGTTGGCCGCCGCGTAATTCCCCTGCCCCGGGTTGCCGAAAATGCTCGAGGCGGACGAGAACATGACGAATGCGTCGAGCGGCAAAGACTTGGTCTGTTCGTGCAGCAACCAACCGCCGGTCGCCTTGGGTTCGAGCACCGCGCGGAAGCGTTCGGGGGTCAGCGAAGCGAGGAGCGCGTCGTCGATGACCATGGCAAGATGGAAGACACCTTTGAGCGGCCGGCCCGCGCCGCGGATCTGCGCGAAAAGTTTTTCCACGTCGACGGGTGAACCGATGTCGGCGGCCACCGCATCAACCTTCGCCCCGGCCGCCGCCATTTCCTCGATGAACTCCCGCGCGCCCGGTGCCGCGGCGCCCCGGCGGCCGGTGAGGAACAAATGGCGCGCACCGCGGTCGGCCAGCCAACGCGCGATAACTTTCCCGAAACCGCCGAAACCGCCGGTCACGAGATAGACCGCCTCGGGATCGACGGCGAATGGTGTGCGCAAGGGCTCGCCTTCGGCGGGAACAAACGGGACGGCCATGTTGAGGAGAACTTTGCCGGTGTGCTTGCCCGCCGCCATGAGGCGGAACGCCGCGTCCGCGCGGTTGGCCGGGAAGGAACGGTAAGGAAGCGGACCGAGCTCATCCTTGGCCAGAAGCTCCGCGATTTCGCCGAGCAATTCGCGGGTGAGATTCTCATCGCCGGCGAACACCGCGTCCATGGCCACGACATGGAACGAGGCATTCTTGCGAAGATGCCACATGGGCAATTTGGAATTCTGGTAGATGTCGCGCTTGCCGATCTCGATGAACCGTCCGAACTCGGCAAGGCAGGACAGCCCCATGGGGATGGCTTCCGCGGCCAACGCGTTGATCACCACATCGACGCCGCGGCGCCCGGTCAACTCCATGACGCGCTCGGCAAAATCGCCGCGGCGCGAGTCGATGACATGCTTCACCCCGAGAGCGGAAAGGAAAGAGCGTTTCGCCGGGCTACCAGCCGAGGCGACGACCTCCGCGCCGAGATGACGCGCGATCTGGATGGCAGCCATGCCGACGCCGCCCGCGCCCGCATGGACGAGCACGGTTTCGCCCGCGCGCAGCCGCGCCACGTTTTTCAGCGCATGCCACGCGGTCATGAAAACCACGGGCATGGTGGCCGCTTCCTCGAAGGTGATTCCGGGAGGCAGAGGCAAAACATCCGCACCGCGCGCGAGCGTGTGGGTGGCCAATCCGAAAACGGCCAGACCGAAAACACGGTCGCCGGGTTTGACGTGGGTCACGCCTTGGCCGACCGCCACCACCTCGCCGCCCACCTCGTCGCCATACATGCGTGCGTCGGCCGTTTCCGCGGGATAAAGGCCGAGCGCCTTGAGCACGTCGCGGAAATTGAGGCCCGCGGCATGCACGCGAATGAGCACTTCACCGGGCCCGCAGGCGGGCATGGCGAAGGGGACGAAACGCAGGCTGTCGATGATACCGCGCTCGCGCGACTCGAGACGGAGCGGGAGGACCGGATCGAAAAGTTTGCGCGGATTTTCCAGACCGCGGGAAATGCGTTGGACGTGGCGCGCCTCGCCGCGCAGCGCGACCTCGCGCTCGACATCGGCGCGCAGCAACTCGCGCCAGAGCAAGTCGTCGACATCGGCGGCGGGACCCGAAGGAAGATCGATGCAGCGGAAAGAAAGATTCGGGTGCTCGCTGAGGAGGACGCGGAACAATCCCGCACACGCGCCCTGCACCGGATCGGGCGGAGCGGCTTCGCGACCGACCGCATGGGCACCCCGCGTAACGACGTCGATCCGCGGACGCGCGCCGGGAGGCAAAGCGTCGAGAGCATGGGAGAGCCGCAGCATTTCAGACGTGGCATCGTTCAGCGCGCCGGCACCGGCGTGATCGCAAGACCAGAGAAAAACGATGCGCTCCGGTGGGCTGTCGGCAAAATGCGCGGCGGAGAGCCTCGCCCAGTCTTCGGTTCCGGTGGAAGAAAGCGCGATTTTTTCCTCCGTGGCGCGGTAGGAATCACCGCGCGTTACCAAGCGGCATTGCGCGCCGGACGAACGGAGGCGGGCGGCCAGTTTTTGTCCCGAACCCGCATCGTCGGCGAACACCATCCAGGAGTTCCCGGCCAAAACCACCGGCTCTTCCGCAGCCGGAGCCTGCGGGGCAAAGGATTTGCGCGCGAGCACACCCATCTGGCCCTCCTCCCCGTTGGCCCTGCGCATGCCGGACAGACCCGCTGTCTCGGCGAATCCTGTCTCGCGCAGCAATTCCTCCCAACGCGCGCGCGGCAAGAGAGGACCGTCGGCACGCAGGTCATGATCGGTGAAGTTCCACCATCCGCTCGTCACGCCAAAAACCGACTCGGTCCACAGGCGCGGCGAAGCCACATCCATGAAGGCAAGCGTTCCGCCCGGCGCAAGCAACCGGTGCAATTGGCCGAGGCAGGCGCGCAGATCGGCGGCGGCGTGAAGGACATTCGTGCCGATGATGAAATCGAAAGTCTCCGCGAAATATCCCTGCGCCTCGGCGTCGCGATCGAGATCGAAGACGCGGTATTCGACCTCGGGATGCGCCGCCAGCTTTTGCTGGGCCGGCGGGAAAAACGCGGTCGACGCATCGGTGAAAACATAGCAGTGCGTCCCCCTCTCGAGGATCGGCAGGACGTGCGCGGCAAGTCCGCCGGTGCCCGCGCCAACCTCGAGGATGCGCAGAGGCCGGCCCTCCGGCAGCGCTGCTGCCGCTTTCTGCACGGCTGCGGCGATCGCCGCCATCCAATGGCCCGAAAAAAGCCCGTCTCCGTAAAATTGCTCGAGCCAATCGGTGCCCGCACCGGCAAAAAGAACCTGCACCGCGTCTTTTTCCCCGCGCAAAATCGCGGGCAACTCGGCGCAGTTCGCCGCGCAGAGGTTCGCCTCCTGCGTGTGGCCCGGATAGCGCCCGATAAATTCGCGCAATCGCGACGGCGCCGAATCGGCGAGGAGAGCGAAGGCATCGCCGGGGCGCCACGTACCATCGGCAGCTTGGAGCGCGCCCCGCGCGGCCAATGCCGCGGTGAATCTTCCGAAAATCGGCCGCATGGCCGGAGCCACGCCCAGCGAATCCGCGCTGAAAACTTCGCCCGGCCGCACGCCCATGGCACGCAGCCCGGCGGCAATCTGCGCGGCGGCCAGGTCATCCTCCTCGCCAATCACCTTTTCAAGGCGGTCTTGTCCGCGCAGGCCGAGCACTGCGTTGAGCGCGCCGGTTGCCGCACCGTGCAACTCTCCCAAAGACACGGGCGGCAGCGCGACGGCAGCCTGTCCCGAAGACTGCCTTTCCCAATCGACATGATAGACGAGATCGCGACCCTCGCCGGTGGATGATCCCGTGCGCCGGGCGGAACCGAGCGCCACGGCGCGGAATCCGTCGACCAGCACGCAGGGCCGACCTTCGGAATCGAAGATCTCGATGCGTCCTTCGGTGATTTCCTCGTTGCAGTGAAGCACCGCGGCGCGCGTGCGCACTGCGGCGCCGGGGGGACGTAGAAAAAGTATCCGGGCGAATCGGACGGGAAGTTTCAGCTTCACACCCCGCTCCTCCATGTTGCGCGCGGCCGCGGAAAAAACATGGAGCGCCCCGTCGAGGATCACGGGGTGCAGCGCGTAATCACCGACGCGCTTGGCCGCTTTCTCCGAGAGCGAAACCTCACCGGCCGAGCGTCCGGCGCGCGCGAAAAGACGACGCGCCGCGCGAAACTCGGGACCGTAGGGCAGACCCCGCGCGCGCTTGTGCTCGTAGTTCTCCCCGACATCGACTTCATCCAATTCCGCGAAGGGATCGGGCCAACGCGATGACTCGAATTCCGACTCGACGCGCTCCGCACGCAACGATCCGACGGCATGGAGGGACCACGCCGCGGAATTTTCCGGGCGGCTTTGGATGGTCAAAGAGCGTTCCTGGGGATCGTAGGAAAGTTCGAGCGCGGGCGATTCGGAGTTTTCGGAGATGATGAGGGGCTTGCGGATTTCGAAATCCTCGAGCACGAACGGGCGCCCCTCGAAAAGCTGCGTGCCCGCTTCGAGGGCCATCTCGATGAAACCGGCGGCGGGAAAAACGATGCGGTTGTCCACGCGGTGATCGCGCAGGTAAGCGAGATGGCGTTCATCCAACCGCGTGACCCACGTGGGAATGGCGCGCGGCAACCGCGATTCGAGCAACCCCTTGCCGCCTGGCGTCAGGCGGCTTTCCCGCATCTCGGGCGATTCGTGCCACCAACGGCTTTTGTTCCAAGGATAGGCCGGCAGCGCGAGCATGCGCCGTGACGGCGTCATCGCGGAGAAGTCGATCGCCACACCGAGACGGTGGAGTTCGAGCGCGGCCTCGATGAGCGACTCCTGCTCGCGTTCGCGCCGGGCGGAAGCGACCGACGGCGCTTTGACCCCGAGGGCACCGAGGCATTCCTGCAGCGAGACGACCAAGGCGGGATGCGCACCGATCTCCAGCCAGATATCGACGCCGTGTTCTGTCATGGCCGCCACCGAATCGGCGAAGCGGACCGGTTGGCGGATGCCGCGGGCCCAGTAACCCGCGGTGCATTGCGCACCATCGAAACGCGCGCCGGTCACCGTGCTGAAAAAGGGCAATGTCTCCCCGCGCGGACGCACATCGGCCAGCACGCGTTCCATGGCATCGGCGGCGGGCTGCATCATGGCATGGTGGAAAGGATGATTGACGCGGACGAAGCGCGCGAAAACGCCGGCTGCCTCGAGTTCCGTCGCCATCGGTTCGAGTGAGGCGGGTTTTCCCGACAGCGTGAGAGAACGCGGGCCGTTGAAGGCGGAAATGGTCACACCGTCGCCGTGGCGATCGATGAGTTGCTGGGCTTCGTCCTGCGACAGGCCGACGGCCAGCATGCGTCCCTCCCCGCGGGCGCAATCCTGCATTTCGCGCGCGCGGATGACGACGACCTTGGCCGCTTCCTCCAAAGTGAGGATTCCCGCGGCCCAAGCGGCGGCGATTTCGCCCACGCTGTGACCGGTGACGGCGCACGGCTCGACACCCCATGACCGCCACAGGCGGGTCAGGCCGACCTGCATGGCGAAGATGGCGGGTTGTCCGATCTTGGTATGGTGCAGCTGCGAGTCCTCTTCCCCGCGGGAAAGCTCCTCGAGCAGGGAGAAGTCGGCGTGCGGCGCCATGGCCGCCGCGCATTCCTCGATCGCTTCGCGGAAAACCGGTTCGGCGCGCATCAGTTCGCGTCCCATACCCCACCACTGCGGACCCTGCCCGCTCATGATGAACCCGATGCGCGGGGGTTTTTCCGGCCGCGGCGTGAAAGAAACGCGCGAGGCGGCGCCGGTTTCGCCCGAGGCGTGAGAGCGCAATTCGGCAATGACGGCATCCGTGTCGCGCGCGACCGCAGTCAGGCGGTAGGGATGATGGTTGCGCCGCGCGCCGAGCGTGTAGACGAGATCGGGAACGAGGGGGGAAGTTCCGTTGCCGTGCGCGTGCGCCTCGAGCCAATCGGCCAAGCGTGCGGCGGCGGCGCGCAATGATTCCTCGGAGCGCGCGGACAACACCACCGGCCATGCGCGGTCCGCCCCTGCAGCCACCTTCTCCGCGGCACGGGCGGGAGCAGACGAAAGGATGACATGGGCGTTGGCGCCGCCGAAACCGAAGGAGTTCACGCCGGCCAACCGCGGCTTGTCGCCGTCGGCGGGGAACGGCTCCGTCACGACCGGAACGCGCAGTTTGCGCTCGGCGAAATCGATGTGCGGGCTCGGTTCGCTGAAATGGATGCTCGGCGGGATCTGTCCGCGGGAAACAACCAGCGCGGCTTTGACGATGCCGGCGATGCCGGCCGCGGTTTCGAGGTGACCGAGGTTGGTCTTCACCGATCCGATGGGAAGCGGGGCATCGGACGGACGCTCTTCGCACAGCGCGCGCGACAGAGCATGGGCTTCGATCGGATCACCCACCGCGGTGCCGGTGCCGTGCGCCTCGACATAACCGATCTCGGAGGGATCGACGCCGGCGTCGGCGCACGCATCGCGCACGAGACGGGTTTGCGCCTCTTCGCCGGGGAGCATGATGCCATTGGTGTGGCCGTCTTGGTTGGCCGAAGTGCCGCGAATGACGGCGTAAACATGATCGCCATCGGCCAGCGCGCGGGCGAGCGGCTTGAGCAAAACCATTCCGGCCCCCTCGCCGCGCACAAAACCATTGGCTGCGGCGTCGAAGGCACGGCAACGTCCGTCGGGCGAGAGCATCGAGGCCTGGGAAAACCCGATGAATCCGTCCGGCGCGATCATCACGGTGACGCCGCCGGCCAGCGCGGCGTCGCAACGTCCGGAACGCAGCTGTTCCACGGCCACGTGCACTGCGGTAAGCGCGGACGAACACGCCGTATCCATGGCGATGCTCGGGCCGGTCAGGTTGAAGCAGTAGGAAATGCGGTTGGCCGCGATGCTGTGGGCGTTGCCGGTCGGCGAATGCGCGCTGATGCCGTGGCGGTCGCCCGAGCCGCCTTGGATACCCTGGTAGTCGGTGTGCGAAATACCGGCGTAAACGCCGATGTTCGTGCCGCGCTCGAGATCCAGAATGATGCCGCCGTCCTCCATCGCTTCCCACGCCGTCTCGAGGAGCAGGCGCTGCTGCGGATCGATGTAAGGCGCCTCGCGCGGCGAGATGCCGAAAAATTGCGGATCGAACTGGTCGATCCCGTCGATGAACCCTCCCCACTTGGCAACGCTCTTGCCGGGGATGCCGGGCTCGGGATCATAATAGCGATCGATCTTCCATCGGTCGGGCGGGATCTCGACCACCGCGTCTTTTCCCTCCAGGAGAAATTTCCAGAAGGTCTCGACGTCATTGAGGCCTCCGGGAAATCGTATGCCCATGCCGACGATGGCAATGTCGTCTCTGTGTTGCTGCGCGGGGTCGGTCTTCCTCATGGATCGGGCGAACTGGAAATCTAGGGAAAAAGACCGCCCCCCCTCCAGAGGAAAGAGTCCCTCTTGAGCGGAAGCGGAACCCGGTCTAGGCTGCCCGACCCATGGGCAGACAGTGGTTATTGGCCAAACGCGAGGTCGCTTCGCTCCGCAAATCGCAGGCGACGGGTAAATTCATCCGCGAAATCACCATCGCGGCGCGCCACGGCGGGGCGGACCCGGCCACCAACTCGCGGCTGGCCGCGGCGCTGGAAAAAGCGCGCAAGGAAAGCGTGCCGAAGGACGCCATCGAACGGGCCATCGCCAAAGGCGCGGGTACGGGCGGCGACAAAACATCGCTCGAGCACATCACTTTCGAAGGCTACGCGCCGCACAAGGTGCCGGTCATTGTCGAAACGTTCACCGACAACACCAACCGCACCACACCGGAGATCCGCGTGCTCTTCAAAAAAGGCCAACTCGGCGCTTCAGGAAGCAACAAGTTCCTTTTCGACAATGTCGGCTTGGTCGAAGCGCACACCGCGAAGTCCGGCACGGACCTCGAGGAAGCCGCCATCGAAGCGGGCGCGAACGAAGTCGAACCCCTCACCCACGAGCAGAACGACGACATCCCGAAAGAGGCGAGCGGCGCGCGGTTCATCACCGACCGCGCCAACACGCACGGAGTGTCGAAGTGGCTTTCGGAAAACGGATGGACCGTCGTGACGAGCGAGCTCGGCTTCGTGCCGAAGCAATGTCCGGATCTCAGCGAGGAACAACGGGCGGAAGTCGGCGCATTCCTTCAGGCGCTCGACGATCACGACGACGTGCACCGCGTCTGGGCTGCGGTGAAGTAGTCGCCCGAAATGTTCCCCTAAAAATCGTCGCGGCGGTCTGTGACCGCCGGAACAGGATGGGAAAAGGCACCGGCGGTCACAGACCGCCGCTACAAAAACGCGAACAATCCGGAGGTGATGATCACCACCGTCCACCGGCCGGCGCGAGACCGCGGGGAGTGCCGAGAATTTCGGCGAGGACGATCGCGTGGCGTTTGGAGGTGCGGTCGGAAAGCATGGCGCGCACGGACGAAGGCAGGGGTTTTGCCGTCGCGGTCGCTTTTTCTTTCGCGGCGAAAGCGGAGGCGAGCCGCGCCATTTTCTCGTCCGGTCGCCGGATCGACGGCGGTTGCCAGCGCGGTTTCTCCGCGACGGGCGCCGACCTCGGGATCGGCGGAGGCGCCTCCTCGAGCGAGGCGAATTCCTCCTCTGCTTCGGGCGCGGAACGTTGCGCGACGGGCGGAGGAAGAATCGTTTCGGCGGGAAGACCGAGCGCTTCCATCAACTCCTTGAGCGGATCTTGGGCGGGAGCGGATGCGCGGCGCGCGGCGGCCGGGCGCTGCGTTTTTTGCGTGTAGATGTTGCGCCCGGTCTCGCGCTTGGCCCCGCGCTCCAGTTTGGCCTGTTCGCGCTTTTCGGCGGCTCTTTGCATCACCCAGTTGATCAAGCTGATCAACCCGATGACGACGAGGAGGACTAATTGCTCCATGGACCGCGGAAAAAATTACCGTGCTTCCGCGCTGCCGCGCTCGGAGCCGGCGATGGATTCGCGCATCTGCGAGTCGGCCTGGATATTTTTCATCTTCATGTAGTCCATGATGCCGAGGTTGCCGTTGCGGAAGGCCTCGGCCATGGCCATGGGCACCTGCGATTCGGCGTCGACCACTTTGGCCCGCATTTCCTGCGTCTTGGCGCGCATCTCGCCCTCAAGAGCCACCGCGGCGGCGCGGCGAACTTCGGCTTTGGCTTGCGCGACGACTTTGTCCGCCTCGGCCTGCTCGGCCTGCAACTTTGCGCCGACGTTTTCCCCCACGTCGACATCGGCGATATCGACCGAAAGGATTTCGAAGGCCGTGCCGCTATCGAGACCCTTCTGCAGGACAACTTTGGAAATATTGTCCGGGTTTTCGAGGACGTCCTTGTAGGACGCGGACGAACCGATGGACGTGACGATACCCTCGCCCACGCGGGCGATGATCGTTTCCTCGGTCGCGCCGCCGACGAATCGATCGAGGTTGGAACGCACAGTGACGCGGGCTTTCACTTTCACGCCGATGCCGTCGCGGGCCACGGCATCGATGGTCGAGCGCCCCGAGGACGAGTCGGGACAGTCGATCACTTTGGGGTTGATGCTGGTGCGCACCGCTTCCAAGACGGTTTTGGTCGTGCCTTTGATGGCCAGATCGATGGCGCAGGCACGGTTGAAGTCGAGTTTGATCCCGGCTTTGTCCGCCGCAATGAGGGCGAGGACAACGTGATCGACGTTGCCGCCGGCGAGGTAGTGGGCTTCGAGTTCGTCCGTGTCCAGCGGGATACCGGCTTTCACCGCGGTGATGCGGCTGTCGACGATCATGCCGACCGGCACGCGCCGCAGGCGCATGCCGACGAGGCGGGCGAAAGAAACCGGCGCATCGGCGATTTTGGCGCGCAGCCAGATTCCGAAGAAATTGAAGAGAACAACGAGGATGACGAGGCCGACGACAAAGGCCAACCCGATGGCTGCGGTGACAATGATGGAACTCATGCCCGGAGACTACGCGGACGATGCCGCGGGCTCCAACCTGTCTTTTCGCCGCACCGCCACGCGCATTCCGTCGGCCGCCACCACGACCAGCTGGGCCCCCTCCTCCAAAAAATCCCCAACTGCCGTGACATCAACGCGTTTGCCCGCGATGCGGGCGGTGCCCGACGGACGCAAGGCGGTCACGGCGACACCGGTCTCGCCGACAAGTCCCTCTCCGCGCGGGGGCGCCGAAACTTGCCGCCGGCTCAGCACGATGCGCCGGCCGATGAAAGTTTTGGGAAAAATGTTCAGCCAAACAATCAGCCCGCCGATGCTCAGGGTCCCGACGACAAGGGCGGCGATCGAGCCGGCCATGGTGCCGTAATGGTAAAAAACCAAACCGACCGACGCGGCCAGGCAAAGGAAACCGAACGTGCCCGCGATCAGGCCCGGAACAAAAACTTCCGCCGCGATGAGAAGAAAGCCCGCGACGAAAAGGACGATGATGAGGGCCGGGCCGTCGAACATGGATCAATCCCGCTTGACCGGCGCATTGGTCGGCTTGCCCACGAAGAACGTCTCCACGCTGCGGCCCACGTTCCCGGCCGTGTTCGTCGTCGCGTCCCAAGTGCGCTCGCTCCATCGTGTCATATGCCCGACCAACCCGCCGCCCTCGGTCCATCGTTCGCCGATCGGACGGTCGTCCGCGGACGCCGCGGCGGTCGGCGCCGGACCGGAGCCCTTGGCCAGCGGAGAAATCACCGCGCTCGTTTGGGCCGAAAGAGCCAGAGAACCGACTTCGCGGCGTCCGGTATCGAGCAAGCGCAGAGTCCACACCGGCGCTCCGTTTGCCGAATGCAAACGGTAGCTTACCGAGTCGAAGCCCAACTTGGCCTGCGTCGCCAACTTGTTGGCCTCGGCGAAGGCGCCCTTCGAATCGAGCTTGAGCTGGGCATGCGGAATGGTCGGCGCGACGAGCAGTGCATCGTCCGCGCGAAGCGGCGTGCGCTCGGAAGCGATGCCTTTGGCCGTGACCACGAACTCGCGCATGCCACCGCGCGCCGCGGCATCGCGGAAGAGCGCGGTCCACACTTCGGGTTGCGGCGCACCCTCGACCGCGCGCATCTCGACCAAGTTGTCGAGGTACGCGTTGCCCTTTTGCCGTCCCACGGAAATGAGGGCTTCGTAGGCACCAACCGGAGCGGCCTGAAGAACGCCGGGCGCGGCGACCGCCAAAATGAGCAGAGATCGGGGCAGAATTCGCATGCGCTATTTAAGACCGGGTCGCGATTTGATTTCCAGCACGGAGGATCAGGCGGCCGCGAGCAAGCGGCCCTTGTCCCGCGCGGCGAGAAAAGCAATCTCCCAAGCATTGCGGAGAGCCCGGCAGACTTCATCCTCGCCCAGTCCCGCCGCCGGCGCAGCCACATCCAATTCATAGGCAAGATCGATCCCGCTGATCCCCGGATCGTCCGTGTTGATCGTGGCAAGGAGGCCGGCCTCGAGAAATTTTTTCAGGGGGTGGCTGGCGTAGTCGGGCACCGTGCTGGTCTGCACATTGCTGGTCAGGTTGGCCTCGATGCCGATGCGGCGTTCGCGCAGCAAATCCATGACCGCATCGTCTTCGGTCGCGCGCACGGCGTGACCGATGCGCGTGGCGCCGAGTTTTTCGATCGCCGTGACGATGCTCTGCGCCCCGGCCGCCTCGCCGGCGTGCACGGTCACGGCCCATCCGGCATCGCGGCCCTCGTTGAAATGCTCGATGAACAATTCGGCCGGCCAGTTGCCCTCGTCACCCGCCAGGTCGAGCGCGGCGATTTCGTTTTTGTGGTCGAGCAGCGCACGCAATTCACGCCGCGCGCGCACCGGACCGTAGGTGCGGGTGAGGATGCCGATGAGGTTGGCCTTCACCCCCGTGGCCGCTTCGCCTTCCCGGACGCCTTCGATCACCGCGGCCGTGACGCGCGAAGGGTCAAGGTTGTGCGCGTCGGCCATGAAGGCCGGACTGAACCGCAATTCGATGTAACGGATTCCCTCCCGCTTCGCGTCTTCCACATTTTCCCTTGCGATGCGCCGGCAAGCGTCGTAGTCGGCGAGCACCGCGGTCATCCATTTGAACTTGGCGAGGAACTCGATGAGCCCCGGTTGCGGTGTGGTCACCACGACGTGCGGCCGCAAACCCCCGAGCGTGTCCGCGGGAAGCGGGATACCGTGCTTCTTGCCCAGATCCAGGATGGTCTCCAGCCGCACGCTGCCATCCAAATGGCGGTGGAGATCAATCAGCGGCGGTCGGACGGACATATGAATCCAAGAATTCGTCCTGCGCGCGAAGGCGACAAGCGGATTTGTTCAGCGGACGATTCGGTCCAACGCAGCCGTGATGTCCTTGAACTCGTAGCGGTATCCGCTGTTTTCCGCCACGGCGGGACGGACACGCAAACTGGAGAGGAGCATCGACGCCATGCGGCCGAGGACGAGGCGGAGCACGAAAGACGGCACGGGGAAGATGGCGGGGCGATGGACGGCACGGGCCAGGGTGCGGGTGAAATCGGCGTTGGTCACGGGGTGCGGCAGGACGGAATTGACCGGGCCGCGGAGGGATTCGTTTTCGACCGCCCAAAGGGCCATGCCGGCGACATCGTCGACATGGACACAGGACATCCATTGCTTTCCGCTGCCGAGGCGTCCGCCGAGTCCGGCGCGGAAGACGGGCAGAACCAGCTTCATGGCGCCGTCGCCGCGCCCGAGAACGAACCCGATACGCAGAAGGACAACGCGCGCATCGCGCACTTTTTCCGCTTCCGTTTCCCATGCGCGGCAGACCTCGGCGAGGAAACCCGCGCCCGGCGGCGAACTCTCGTCAACTTCGCGGTCGCCGGTGTCGCCGTAATAGCCGATGGCGGATCCGCTGACCAGCACGCGCGGCGGGTGCTTGGCGCGGGCGAAGCCGTCCACGATGGAACGCGTGCCGAGCACGCGGCTGTCCATGATGCGTGCGCGTTTTTTCGCGGTCCAGAGACCGAGCACCGATTCCCCCGCGAGATGGAGGACGGCATCGAGACCGTCGACGTCGGCGGGTTCGCCGGGGACAAACTTGCGCGTGGCGGCGTCGCGCGGGGTCCGGCTGAAGGGTACGATCTCCCATCCGCGCGCCCGCGCCATTTCCGCGGCGCGTCGGCCGATGAATCCCGAGGCACCGGTGATCCCGAGGCGCATCAGTCGAATTTCCGGTGCAGCCAGCGGTAGGGAAAACGGTTGCCGGGGCAGTCGGTTGGCTTGGGGTTGATTTCGCGGTGGGCTTTGACGATGGAAACGCGTCCTTTGCTCTTGCCGACCCGGCCGCGCAGATAGCGGATCAATTCGTCGAGAGCCGCGAGTTGCGCCTCGGTCGGGCTGTCGCGGTTGTAGTCGCCGACGAAGCAGATGCCGATCGAGATGTTGTTGAGGTAATCGCTGGCCACGTGGCCGCCGTTGATCTGGCGCGTCCAGCGCGAACCGATCTCGATCTCGCCGTTGCCGGAGGACGTTCCGTTTCCTATGACAAAGTGGTAAGCGAGCCCGTTCTGCATGCGCCGGACTTTGCGATGATAGTTTTCGAAGACGCGCGCGTTGCCCTGGCGGGTGCCGCTGTTGTGCACGATGATGTATTGCCAGCGGCCGCGTTTGACCGGGGCGCGGTCGATGGCCGCGCGCACGCTGCGCGTAAGGTAGCGGTAACGCGGTCCGCCGAGACCGAAGAGTCCGCGCCGCTCGGGTTTCGGCGTGGGCATGAGGCCCTGTTCTTCTTCCAAACCGGACTTCTCGATGGTGATCGGAGCCGCCGGTATGTCCTGCGGCGTGACCGAGGGTTCGGGTGTTGGCCGCGGGGTTTTCTCCGTGACGGAAGATGGTGTCCGCTCCTGTTCGCGCGGCACGGGAAAGGGATCCTCGCGCTCGCGCGGCGGCGGGAGTTTTTCCACCGGTTCCTCTTCGCGTTCCGGCGGCGCGGAACGCGGGCTTTCGGGCGGCTCCGGGCGGCGCGGAAGCTCGGGTTCCGGGGGGCGCGGCGTGGACTTCGGTTTCGGCGGCGGTTCGGGTTCGCGCTCGGGAGCAGGACGCGGCGTCTGCACCGGGCGGGGCTTGGGCTTCGGCTTGGCCGGCGCGGGAGGCGGCGTGGAGGCGGGGACCGGCACGATGGATTCGCGCGCGCGGAGGAAAAGTTCGCGCTTCCGCTGTTCGTCGGCCGAGAGCTGGGCGCGCACGGATCCGGCGGCGAGCGCGGCGAGAAGAACAAGCAGCGGGGCGAGACGGAGGGCGGAAGTGCGCGCGGAAGGCACGGGACGAAACTATGTTCCCGCGCGCCGGAAGTTCAATCCGATTGCGGCCGCCCGTAGCGGACGCGGACAAGGTAGAGTCCGTCAGGCGGAGCGACCTCGCGGCGCGATACCGAGGCTTTCCCGGCCAAACGCGCTTGCAGATCCGCCACGGATGCCTTGCCTTGGGCCACGCGGACCATGGCGGCGACAAGCATGCGGACCATCTTGTAAAGGAACCCGTCGCCCTCGAAACGCAGACGGACAAGCGGGCCTTCGGACGAGACCGTGGCGCGGCGCAGATGGCGGCGCGTGTCGTCGACCGGCGTTCCGCGGTTGGCCGAAAATCCCCGGAAATCGTGGCGGCCGGTGAAAATTTTGGCCGCACGGCGCAATGCGGCAACATCGACGCCCCGCACGTGCCAACAACGCCCCGCCCAATGCGGAGGAAGAATCGGAGCAGTCCAAAGAAGATACTCGTAAGTTTTTCCGGTGGCCGAGTAACGCGCGTGGAAGCTTTTGTCGGCCCGCGCGCAATTCAAGATGCGGATCTGCGGCCGCAGCACGCTGTTCAGCGCCTGCACCCAGAAGCGCGGTTCTCCCCTCTCCTCCGGCACATCGGCGTGCGCGACCTGCCCGAGGGCGTGGACACCGGCATCGGTCCGGCCGGAGCCCTGCACGGAAACTTTTTTCCCGCCGGCCAGACGGGTCATCGCTTCCTGCAGAATATCCTGCACGGCACCACCGCCGGTTTGGCTCTGCCAGCCGCGGAAACCGGCGCCGTCGTAAGCCAGCGTGAGCTTCAGGCGCATGCCGAACGGTCGAGCCAGCTCTGCAAAAGAAATTGCGCGGCCACCTGGTCGACCACACCGCGCTGGTCACGCGCTTTGCGGCCGCTCTCGCGCAGCGCGCGCTGCGCGGAGACAGTCGTCAGCCTCTCGTCCCAAAGATCGACCGGGCACTGCACGCGCGATTTGAGTTGTTCCGCGAAGGCGCGCGCGCCCTCGGCGGCCGGACCGTAGGTGCCGTCCATGTTGCGCGGGAGACCGACAAGGACGCGCACCGGTTTCACTTCGCCGACCGCGGACACGACCGCCTCGAGCGCGGCGTCGCCGCCCGGAAGCGTTTTCCACGGTTGCGCGAGCATGCCGAGTTCGTCGCTCACCGCCACGCCGGTGCGCACGGTGCCGAGATCGACGGCCATGATGCGGCTCATGGGAGGAGATGAGGGTTGAGGGTTGAGAGTTGAGGGAAAGGCGAGCTGAGGACGGCGTGAAGATGCATGGTGTTTTGCTTTTCTCTCATCTCCCAACCCTCAACCCTCAACTTCACTGCAGTTCCTCCGGCACGCGCGGAACGAGTTTTTTGATGTTCTCGGCTTCGCGGCGGTGACAGACGAGCAACGCGTCGCCCGTGTCGATGACGATGAGATCCTGCACCCCGGCAAGGGCCACATGACGGCGGCCGCTGGAGAAAACAATGTTGTGCGAGGCATCTTGCGCGACGACGGGGCAATTGGCCGCGTTGCCGTCGGTGTCGTCGAGGTATTTGGCCACGGCGAGCCAGCTGCCGACATCGTCCCAATCGAAGGTGGCCTCGAGTTCGAGCACGCGCGCGGCCTTTTCCATGATGGCGTAGTCGACGGAAATTTTCGGCAGCTTGGGGAAATCGCTCTCGAGCAAAGCGGCAAGATCTTTGGTCGTGCGCATACGCGCAACGAACGCGGCGAGCTCGGGCGCGTGCTTGGTCAGCTCGCCCATGATCGCGGGGATCGACCAGATGAACATGCCGGCATTCCAGCGGAAGTTGCCCTGCTTGAGGAAAGACTCCGCCATTTCGGGATTCGGTTTTTCGCGGAAGCGTTTGACCTCGTAGATGGCGGGATTCTCCGCAACGAGTTTGCCCTGCTCGATGTAGCCGAAACCGGGGCAGGCCCAGGTCGGCTTGATGCCGATGGTGAGCAAAGCTCCCGAATCCGCCGCGGCTTGGGCACCCGCGAGCAGATCGCGGCGAAAGGCGGCGTCATCTTCGATCAGGTGATCGGCGGGCAGCACGGCCATGACCGCCTGCGGGTCGCGCCGCAGGATCAAGCCGACCCCGAGCGCCACGGCGGGCGCGGTGTCTCGTTTGGCCGGCTCGGCCACGATGTTTTCCGCGGGCAGACCGGAACAAGCGGCTCGCACCGCGGTTTCCTGCTCGCGGTTGGTCAGGACAAAAATGCGGTCGGGCGGAACGTCTTTGCCCAGCCGCTCGATGGTTTCCTCCAGCATGGTGCGCTCGGAAAAAAGTTTGAGCAGCTGCTTGGGGCGAGCGCGGCGGCTATAGGGCCAGAAACGCTCGCCGCTTCCGCCGGCGAGAATGAGGACATGGAGCTGCGCGGACATGGCCGCATGAGACGATTTTCCGGTCCGCCCTGCAATCCCTCTCGGTGTTCGGCGACGAATGCGGGTTGCGCCCGCCATGAAAACAAGCTATGGGTTCCGAATCATGGCTCCCCTTCTGGAAAGATTCACACAGAACCTGTCCGCCACTTCCGTCGCGGCCGCGGCCGAGATGGCTGTGGGCGTCGGCGCCGGTCTGCTTCTTGCCGACCAACTGGGCAAAGATTCGCGCCAACGGCTCGGTCTCGTCGCGCTCGTCGCGGGTCTGGCCGCGACCGTTCCGTTGCTCATCGGCGCGGGCGTGCGCGTCAACCGCGAGTTGGGCGAAGGCCGCCGCACGCGGCGCCGGTTGGAGACGATCCGTCACGATCACGGCTTCCCGGACGACGGCGACTTCTATTGATCCCGCCGCTGGTCCTCGCCTCGCGTTCGCCGCGCAGACGCGAACTTCTCCTCGCCGCCGGCATCGGTGACGTCACCATCGCGCCGTCCGCGGCGGAGGAAAGCAACGACGCCTCCGCCGGACTCGCCGCGCTGGTGCTTTCCAACGCGCGCCTCAAAGCAAACGAGGTGGCCGCGCGGCATCCGCGGTCCGTCGTGCTCGGGGCCGATACGCTCGTCTGGCTGGAAGGCGAACCGCTGGGCAAACCGGAGAACATCGCGGCGGCGGGCAGGATGCTCGCGCGTCTCTCCGGTCGCGTGCACGAGGTTTGCACCGGCGTGAGTCTTCTGCGGCTCGAGCCGCATTTGCAGATCGAGTTCCACGAGACGACGCGCGTGCGTTTCCGCCCGCTGGATGAAACCGCCATCGCGCGTTATCTCGCCAAAGTCGATGTGCTCGACAAAGCGGGAGCCTATGCGTTGCAGGAACACGGCGAGATGCTTGTCGAATCGGTGGAGGGCAGCCGCACGAACGTGGTCGGGCTGCCGGTCGCGAGAACCCTGGCGGCCTTGCGGCGCTTCTCGGAGCAGGCCTAGACTGCGCCTATGACCCCTCCCGGCACAAGCAAGCACCGCGGCAAAATCGTCGATCTGGAGAAGCGCAAGATTTACCCCGGCTACATCGAGGTAAAGGGCGGGAAAATTGTCACTGTGCGCGAAGACCACAGCATCACGGAACAAGGCTATCTCTGCCCCGGCTTCGTCGATGCCCACGTGCACATCGAGAGTTCGATGCTCACCCCGCCGGAATTCGCCCGCATCGCGGTGATCCACGGCACGGTGGCCACGGTGTCCGACCCGCACGAGATCGCCAACGTGCTCGGCATCGAGGGCGTCCGTTACATGCAGAAGCTCGCCGCCCAGACGCCGTGCAAAATCCACTTCGGCATCCCTTCGTGCGTCCCCGCGACGAACTTCGAGACGGCCGGCGCGACATTGGGGCCGGAGGCGATCGAGGAACTCTGCGCCGACCCGTCTCTCTTGTATCTCTCCGAAATGATGAACTTCCCAGGCGTGATCCATCGCGACCCGGAGGTGATGAAAAAAATCGAGATCGCGAAAAAGCACGGCAAGCACATCGACGGGCACGCGCCGGGACTGCGAGGCGAGGATTTGAAGTCTTATGTCTCCGCGGGCATCGAGACGGACCACGAGTGCTTCCAGATCGACGAGGCGCGGGAAAAGATCGGCCTCGGTCAGAAAATCCTCATCCGCGAGGGGTCGGCGGCGAAAAATTTCAAAGAGCTCTGGCCTTTGCTCAACGAGCATCCCGGGAAGTGCATGTTCTGCAGCGACGACAAGCACCCCGACGAACTTCTCGAGGGGCACATCAACAACCTTTGCGCCCGCGCCGTGGCCAAAGGGGTGACGGCCTTCGACGCCCTGCGGGCCGCTTGCTTGAATCCCGTGCAGCACTACGGCCTGCGCAGCGGACTGATGCGGCCCGGTGATCCGGCCGACTTCATCCGCTTGCACGACCTGACCGGTTTCAAGGTCGAGGAAACATGGATCGACGGGAAATGCGTGGCCAAAGGAGGCAAGTCGCTTCTGCCCCGCAGCAAATCGCCGCGGGCCAACAAATTCCACACCTCGCCGAAGAAGCCGGAGGATTTTGCCGTGCCGGCGGCCGGGGGAAAGATCCGCATCATCGAAGCAATCGACGGGCAGATTGTGACGGGTGCCGCCGAGGCGGAAGCGACGGTGCGCGACGGGACGGCCGTGGCCGATCCCGCACACGACATCTTGAAAATCGCGGTGGTCAACCGCTATGCGGACAAACCGCCGGCCGTCGCCTTCGTGCGCGGCGTGGGGCTGAAGCGCGGCGCGATCGCTTCCAGCGTGGCGCACGATTGCCACAACATCGTGGCGGTCGGCGCCTCCGACGCGGAACTGGCGCGCGCGGTCAATCTTCTCGTCGCCAACGAGGGCGGAATCGCCGTGGCGGCCGACGGCAGGGAGGACAAAGTGCTTCCCCTCCCCGTGGCCGGGCTGATGAGCGACGGCTATGCCGAGGACGTGGCCGATGGCTACGCCGATTTGACGCGCGAGGCGAAAGAGCTGGGCAGCAAACTGCACGCGCCGTTCATGACGCTTTCATTTCTCGCGCTGCTCGTCATTCCCGCGCTGAAGCTGAGCGATCTCGGATTGTTCGACGGAACCAAGTTCGCTTTCGTGCCGGTCTTTACCGGAGGTGCCGGGGGAGATTCCTGAAAGATCAGGCGGATCGCGCCGTCCCGGCGCGATTTTCCCCGAGCAATCGCGATGGGCACATCGCGATCCACCTGGAGCGTTTTAAAAAGCTGCGGTTTTTGTGTTGTCTTCGGCGCCGGAGACGGCGCCGCCACACAAAATACTAACCCGCGCTGAAATCACTCGCCCTCGTAGGACGAAGGTTCGGAGCTGCGTTCGAAAGCGGCGTTCTCGAAGCGCGTGTATTCCTTGATGAAGGTGAGCGGAACTTCCCCGATCGGGCCGTTGCGCTGCTTGGCGATGATGAGTTCGGCTTTGCCGGCGAGGTCCGACTTCGCCTCCTCGTCCTCCTCGTAAACTTCGGGACGGACGAGCAGCCCGACCAGGTCCGCATCCTGCTCGAGCGACCCGGATTCACGCAGGTCGGACATGCGCGGTTTTCCGCCGCCGCGCTGTTCGGGCTGGCGGTTGAGCTGGGCGAGGACGATCACGGGAATCTCCAGTTCCTTGGCCAAGGCCTTGATGCCGGCGGAGATTTCGGCGATTTCGATCTGGCGGTTGTCCTGCCCGCGTTTGGACGTCGAGCGGCACAGCTGCAGATAGTCGATCGCAATGAGTTCGACGCGCTGCCGCTCGCGCATGCGGCGGGCCTTGGCGCGGAGATCGAGGATGGTGAGGCCGGGCGTGTCGTCGATGAAGATATTGCTTTCGCTCAGCGCGGCGGCGGCGTCGTTGAGCTTGCCGTGCTCGGCGCGGGCCAGCATGCCGGAGCGGATTTTTTTCATGTTCACCCGCGCGCGCGAGCAAAGCATGCGCTGCACGAGTTGCTGCGTGCTCATCTCGAGACTGAAGACCCCGACCGGTTTCGGTTCTTCCAGATCCAGGGCGACGTGCTCGACGATGTTCATGGCCAGCGCGGTTTTGCCCATGGAGGGCCGCGCGGCGACGATGATCATCTCGCCGGGATGCAGGCCGTCGGTCATCTGGTCGAAAAGGGTGAAGCCCGTGGCCAGCCCGCTGATGCGACCGCGCTGCTGATACATCTTCTCGATGTTTTCCAGCGCGGTGAAAACCTCGTCGCGCATGAGGGGCGCGCCCTTGCGCAGGCGTTGCTCTCCGATGGTGAAAATTTCGCGTTCGACGTCGTCGAGCAACTGCGGGACATCGGCCTGCTCCTCGTAGCAGCGCGCGGCGGAGGTGGTGCAGGCCGCGATCATTTTGCGCAGGAGCGATTTTTCGCGGACGATTTCGAGATAGTGCGGCGCATTGGCCGCGGTCGGGACATAGCCGTAAAGTTCGGTCACGGCCCCGGGTCCGCCGACCGTATCGAGCTGCCCGAGATCGCGCAGGCGGTTGGTCAGCGTGATGACATCAACCTCGTGGTTGGCGTTCCACATTTCGAGGAGCACGCGGAAAATGGTTCCGTGGGCCGGCGAATAGAAAGCATCCTCGCCGATCTGGTCGGCGCAATCGTTGAGCACTTCGCGCGGCGAGAGCAGGATCGATCCGAGCAAACCTTTCTCCGCATCGATGGCCTGCGGCAACGGACGATGCGGGTCGGTGGACGCCGCGGCAGGCTTCGGTGCGCCGTTTCCGTTACGCCGCGGCGGCGACGTGCGCCGTGCGGCGGCACCGGTGAGATCGACGGGGGGTATCATGGGGATTCGGGACGGCACGCGGACTATTCCGCGCGCTGAAGACAAGATTGTGCGCCCCCGGAGGCGGCGCGGTCAAATGCCGAGACGGAAAATGTCTCAGGCCGCGGAAGATTCGTCCGCTTCCTTCTTGGGAGCGCGGCGGGCGCGCGGCTTTCTGCCCTCTTCGTCTTCCTCTTCCCCGGCGGGGGCGGAGGGCGTCTTCGCCGTGACGGAGACCTTCAACTTGGCGTGGACTTCGGAATGCAGGCGGACGTCGACGGTGAAATCCCCCGACTCCTTGAGCGGGCGCTCGAGGGAAATGCGGTGGCGGTCGATTTCGTGGCCGGTCTCGGCTTTGAGTTTCTCCGCGATGTCCTTGGCTGTGACGGCGCCGAAGGATTTGCCGCTTTCGCCGGTTTCGAGAACGAAGGAAAGTTTGGCTTTGGAAAGACGGCGGCCGAGTTCTTCGGCTTCGTTCAGTTCGCGCGCTTCGCGCTCGGCGCGGCGCGCCTTGAGGGAATTGGTCATGCGCAACGCGCCGGCAGTGACTTCATGGGCCATCCCGCGGGGAATGAGAAAGTTGCGGGCGTGTCCGCGGCGGACTTTAACGATATCTGCCTCGGCTCCCAAGCCGGGCACGAGGGTGGTCAGAATGACTTCGGTTTGTGACATGATCGGAAAGAAATGGAACGGCCGGATAGAATGCCCGAAGCACAGGCGCGATGTCAATCTCCACTCAACCCGCCGCCAGCCGGACGGGCTCGAATAACTCTGTCCGCAGCCGCGCCGAAAGCTCGTTTCCCCGGTCGAGAGGGGCCAGCGGTCCGGCCTCCTCCAACCAGTCGAGGCGCACGGGAGGGCGCCCGGCCAGACCGGCCGGGGCATCGCCCGCCCGGACGGGCCACCAGACAATGGTCGGAACACAAAGACGTTCCGTCTCGGGCATCGGGCCCAGACGAAAACGACCAGACATGATGCGCGCCAAAGCCCATTCGGCCCCGTATTGCCGGGCGAAGGACGCGTAAACCGAAACCGCCTCGGCAAGGTCGATCGGATCGCCCGCGCTGCGACGCCTGGCCAGCCAGCGTTCGATGCATGCGGGCTTGGCCAAGTATCGCTCGTAAATCCAGCGGCGTCCGCGCGCCGACCAAGCCGTGGCCCGAAGCGGCGCGGGAACCCACGGGGCGAGCCAGTCGGCGGTGCCCGCCGGATGAAAAAGAAACAGACGCGAGGCGAGCTCGGGATGCTGCGCGGAAGCGAGGCAGGCCAGCGCCGCGCCGACGCCCGATCCGACGAGCACGGGTCGGCGTCCGCCGCAGGTCGCGCGGATAAATTCCTGCAAGCTCTGCGCGTAATCCTCGGCGCGCAATGCGCGGTCGGGGCGTTCGCTCTCGCCGAAACCGATCCAATCCGGCGCGAGCACGCGATGCGTCCCGGCGAATTCCGGGTAAACTTTCGACCATTCGTAGGACGCCGCGCCGGGGAAAAAGTCGTGGAGAAAAACGATCGGTTCCCCCTCGCCGCTCGCGTGGTAGACGATCTGCCCTCGGGTGGTCCGCTGCACGCGACGGGCGAAGACGGCCGGCGAAATGACATCGGGGAGCGAGGGCTGCGGCGCCGGGCGCGCGCGCAAGCGCAAGGCGACGACGGCCGCGCCGAGGAGACCCGCTCCCAGGCCCATGCCCATGCTTTTTTTCCAGAGTGCCGCCACGCCCGTCAGACAAATTGCACCCTGCGCGGTCCCTTGGCCACCTCGCCCACGATACGGCCGCCAAGTTTTTCCGCGGTGCGGGCCGCATCCTTGGCCGGGACGACCAGCACCATGCCGGTGCCCATGTTGAAGACGCGGAACATCTCGTCTTCGGCCACACGCCCTTTTTCCGCGATGAGGCGGAAAATGTGCGGCACGCGCAACTTTTTGCGCTCGATGACCGCGCCGAGGCCCGCGGGCAAAGCGCGCGGCAAATTGTCCGGCAGACCGCCGCCGGTGATGTGCGCGGCGGCACGCACGAGACCCGCGGGCAGCGAGCGCAGCGCGGGTTCGTAGTTGCGGTGCACGCGGAGAAGTTCCGAGGCGACCGTGCAGCGCGAACCGGGAAGACGGTCGTTCACGCGCAATTTCATTTTTCCGAGCAGAACGCGACGCGCCAGCGTGTAACCGTTCGTGTGGAGCCCGTTGGAGGGAAGCGCGATCAATTTGTCGCCCGCACGCACGCGCGAGCCGTCGAGGATGCGCGCACGGTCGACGACGCCGACGATGCATCCGACCAGGTCGTAGTCCTGACCGCGGTAAAGTCCGGGCATCTGCGCGGTTTCGCCGCCGAGCAACGCGCAACCGGCGCGGCGGCAGGCACGGGCCAGGCCGGCCACGACGGAGGTGAAAACGCGCGGATCGAGTTTGCCCGCGCCGATGTAATCCAGAAAGAAAAGCGGGCGCGCGCCCATCACCGCGATGTCGTTGACGCAGTGGTTGACCAGATCTTCGCCCACCGTGTCGTGCTTCCCGGCCAGAACGGCGATGTTCAACTTGGTGCCCACGCCGTCCATGCTCGCCACCAACACCGGATCTTTCATCCCGGGAAAACTCGCGCGGAAAAGTCCGCCGAACGCGCCGATGCCCCCGAGGACGCGCGGGCCGTGCGTCGCGCGCACCAGCGCCGGCAACGTGTCCTTGAGCGCGTTGCCCAGGCCGATGTCGACGCCCGCTTTGGCGTAAGCCGAAGATTTCTTTTTCATGCCGGCAGATTGTCGAAGAGGCCGGGCGCCCCGGCGGTGAAAAATCCGGAACGCGTGCGGCCATTTTCCATGATGTCCTTGCCGGAAACTTCGCCGACGGGAATCGGATAGTCCCCCGTGTAGCAAGCCGTGCAAAAGGAGGCCGGCGGCCAGCCGGTCGAGGCGATCATGTCGTCGAGCGAAAGGTAAGCCAGACTGTCCACACCGAGAAATTCGACGATCTCCTCCGTGGTCATGCGGTTGGCCAGGAGTTCCTGCGGATCGGGAAAATCGATGCCGTAGTGGCAGGGGAAACGGTGGGCGGGGCAACTGATGCGCAGATGGACTTCGGTCGCGCCGCTCTCGCGCAGGTTGACCACGCGGGCGCGCGCGGTGGTGCCGCGCACGATGGAGTCGTCCACCACGACGACGCGTTTGCCGCGCACCGCGTCGGCGATGAGGTTGAGTTTCACCCGCACGTCGAAGTCGCGGATCATTTGCGAAGGCTGCAGGAACGTCCGCCCGATGTAGTGGTTGCGCACGAAGGCGTGGGCGAGCGGGATGCCGCTCGCCTCGGAGTAGCCCTGCGCGGCGTAGTTCCCCGAATCGGGCACGGGCACGATGATGTCCGCATCGACCGGCCGCGCACGCGCGAGTCGCCGGCCCATCTCGACGCGCATCTCCGCGACGTTGCCGCCGCCGAGGTTGCTGTCGGGCCGCGCGAAATAGACGAGTTCGAAAACGCAGAAGGCCGGACGCGCCGGGGAAAACGGACGCAGGGAACGCGCGCCTTTTTCGTCGATGACCACGACTTCGCCGGGCGCGATTTCACGCTCGAGCTTCGCTCCGATGAGATCCAGCGCGCTGGTTTCCGAAGAGAGCACATGCGCGTCGCCGAGGCGGCCGAGGACGAGCGGGCGGAATCCGTGCGGATCGCGCACGCCGACCAGAGCCTCGGGCGTGAGCATGACGAGGCTGAACGCGCCCTGCAGCGCGCGCAGGGCGGCGAGCGGTTCGCCGGCCGCGGCCTGACGCGCGAGAAGGTGGAGGATGATTTCGCTGTCTGCCGTGGTCTGGAAAATGGATCCGGCGTTCTCCAACTCGGCGCGCAATTGCGCCGCGTTGACCAAGTTGCCGTTGTGCGCGATGGCCAATGGACCGCGCACCGTGTCGGCGACGAGAGGCTGCGCGTTGGCCAGCGTGCTCGAACCGGTGGTCGAGTAACGCACGTGGCCGATAGCGCGGTCGCCCTTCAGTTTTCCGAGCGAGGCGGAATCGAAGACCTGCGAAACGAGCCCCATGGCGCGGTGAACGTGGAACGGGTGCCCCGGTCCCTCGCTCGTCACGATGCCCGCACTCTCCTGACCGCGGTGCTGCAAGGCAAACAATCCGTAGTAAGAAAGCAGCGCGGCGTTCTCATGTCCGAAGACGCCGAAGACACCGCATTCATGGCGCGGTTTGACGGTGTCGGGGTCGGAATGCATGGAAAGAGCGTGCAGATTATCGTGCGGAGTTATTTTGGCAATTCACCGCTCGCTTGCCCCGCCGTCGACCGCGACGCAGCATGGCGGGTCAATGGCGAAAAAATACCGCCCCAATGTCGCCGCCATCATCTGCCGCCCCGACGGCCGCGTGCTGATTTGCCGTCGATCGGACTACCCGGAAAGCTGGCAATTTCCCCAAGGCGGATTGGATCGGGGCGAGGACCCGGCAGAGGCCCTGCACAGGGAGGTCGCAGAAGAAATCGCCCTCCCGCCCTCGGCCTACGATGTTGCCGGGTGCAAAGGTCCTTACCGTTATGATTTCCCGACCGGTCCCGACCGCCGGGGCTTCCGCGGACAGGAGCAGACCTATTTTCTGTGCCGTTTGAGGGAGGGCGCCGAGGGCGCCGTGCAACCGGGCCGCGGCTGCGGGGAGTTCACCGAGGCTCGATGGGTCGAAGTCGACCGATTTCCCTACGAGTTGGTCCCTCCCATGAAAGAGGCGGTTTACCGACAGGTCATGCGGGACTTTTTCGCCGCGGGCGGTGAATGACATTGACTGGCCGGGCGCAGATCCTATCCTGCGCCGAGTATGTTGAGTTTCGGATCTCTGGCGATTTTTGTGGCCGCTTTGTTCGGGACAGTGTGGTGGGTCAGCCGCGACGACAGCCGCGGTTCGGATTCTTGATAGATTCGACAAGCCGATGGCCATCGAGACCAGACCAGTCGCCTTGACTCGTTTTGCCTGGGCGCTCAAGGAACTTCCTCCCGAATCGGGCGAAATTGCCGCGCCGTTCGTCCTTCGCACCGCGGGAGAGCAGGAAGCCGACGAGGCCGTGTCCATCGTGCAATCGAGTTACAACCTCGACCCGGAGTGGAGCGGCTGCGCGCTGTACATCAAAGGAACAGTGCTCCCCCTGGTCATGAAGACTCTCGCCAAGGAGCCGACATGCCTCTTTGTGCAACACGGCAACCGCGTGATCGGTGCCTCCGTCTTCGATTGCGAGCCCGAAGAGGGAGGCGTGCATTTGATCAGCGGACCATGCGTGCTCATCGAATACCGCAACCGCGGAATTGGCGGCGCGCTCCTCGCCGCGACCCTCGACGCCCTGCGCGGCCGCGGCGTGAACCAGGCTTTCGGGCAGACCCGGCCCAACAGTCCTTCGGCCAAGTATCTTTGCACCAAGTTCGGCGGGCGCGCCGTGAAGGAAGAACCGGCCGAACTCGTCACGCAGGCCGACGCGGCCTGAGTTTTCAGCTGCCGAGCGGTGGCACTGCCCGGATCGCGGCGGGCGCGGTGGCCAGTCCCAAAGCGCGACCAGCCACGCCGAGAAAACGGTCGGGCGGATCGGTGAAGCCGAGATCGAGCGATCCCTCTCCGTCACCGGCAAGAAGACCCTCCGAAGCAAGGCGCCGGGCCACCGCGCTGGCGCAATTCGCGGCGGAATCGACGAGAGCGAGCTCATATCCGAGCGCCTTTCCGATCGCTTCGGCAACCAGAGGATAGTGCGTGCAACCGAGCACGATCGTATCGGCATCGGTTTCGCGCAGCGGCGAGAGGTAGCGTCGCAAAACGGCATCGGTCACCTCGTCCTCGAACATTCCCTCCTCGATGAGCGGCACAAGCAGCGGACAGGCGATGCTGGTCACGCGGATATCCGGGCACGCCGCCCGCAATCCTCTTTCGTAGGCACCGCTGCCGACGGTCGCCTTGGTCCCGATCACCGCAACGTGCCCCGATTTGGTGGCGGCGATGGCGGCGCGCACGCCGGGATCGATCACACCCTCGACGGGAACGGGAAGAACATCGCGCAAATGCGCCAAGGCAAGGGCGGATGCGGTGTTGCAGGCCACCACGACCATTTTCGCGCCTTCCGAGACCATCATGGAGGCAATCTCCTCGCTGTAGCGTTCGATCGTTTTTTGCGACTTGCCGCCGTAAGGCACGCGCGCGGTGTCGCCGAGATAAACGATGGCTTCGGCCGGAAGTTCGCGCCGCAACGCGCCGACCACGGTCAAGCCACCGACTCCGGAATCAAAAACAGCGATCGGCGCTCTCATGTCAGGCATCGCAGGCCGCGCCGGCGATGCTGGAAGATCAGTAGTTCTGCTCGTTCTGCTGGGTTCCGAGCGCGTCGAACGCCAGCGGGATATTGACCTGAGGGACATCCTTCAAGGTGATCATGAGCAGAACCCCGACGCCCACCTCCCCCCCCGACTGGCCGTTGAAAGT
>JAFMJK010000063.1 GCA_017853515.1 Chthoniobacterales bacterium
GCCGACCCTACCGAGGGGTGTGAAAAGTCGAAAAACTTTTCGTGATTGGTATTATAGCAGTGCAATACCAACCCCGGAAAAGATCTGGGGGTAGGGACACGCGGCTCGCGTGTCCGTTGGAAATAAAGCGGACGAGCGAGCCGCTCGTCCCTGCCTCGGGCAACAAAGGCTAGCCCGCATATTTCACCGTGTGAAAGTTGCGATCCCATGACGCAAAGTCATGGGCGGCGCTTCGGCCATCGTGGTAGCTACGACTTTTCCGAAACCGCATCAAGCGCGTCGATCACCGTCGGATAACGCGGGGTCCATCCTGCGGCGCGCAATTTCCTGTTGGCCACGCGTTTGCCGGTGACGGGGATCCGGCGGTCGGAGTCCGCCGCTACATCGGGGAGAGGGGAGCCATTGCGGATGGCCTCGGCCAGTTCCGCGCGGCGCACGGGACGGTCGTCGACCGCATTCCAGATTCCGCCGAGGCTCAGGCGGCCGACGTGATGCAGCGCGGCAGCGGCATCGTCACGGTGGATGAAATTGATGAATCCGTCGGGATCGCCGGACGTGGGCGCGCCGGTGCGCGCGGCCTCGATGAATCTGGTGCGGCCCGGACCGTAAATGCCTCCCAAGCGCACCACCGCACCACCCGCCCCGAGCGCCAGACGTTCAGCCTCGAGGAGCACGTCCCCGGTCGGGGTTCCGCCGGTGGGCGATTCTTCGGTCACCACGCCGCCGTCGTTCTGCGGATAGACCGAGGTGCTCCCGGTAAAGACGCAGAACCGCGGATGCAACACTGCAAGCAGGTTGCGCAAAGTTTCCACATAGGTGATGCGGTAGGCGTCCGCATCGCGTCCGCCGTGTCCGCTCAGGCAATGGACGAGGAGATCGGGCGCGTGCTTGCCCGGAAAGAGGCGCTCCAATTCGGCGCGGTCCGCGGCGTTGACCGCAAGGACCTTGTAAGGTTTCCCGGCGAGCCGGCGCGCCGATTCCTCCGAGGAAACCAGTCCGGTGACCTCCGCCCCTTCCCGGCAAAAAAAATCCGCGCATCTTTCGCCGGTATAACCGCAACCGGCGACGTAGATGCGCGGAGTGTGTGATCCTTGGTTCAGGAAAGGTTGAAGCGGAACTTCATCTTCGCGCGCTTGGCATTGGCTTTGGCTTTGCGGCGCGTCTTCTGTGTCGGGGTCTCGTAGGCGCGCAGGCGGCGCACTTCATCCATGATCCCCTCGGAGTCCAATTTCGCTTTCAGGCGCTTGATGGCGCGGTCGATGGATTCTCCTTTGCGAACGATGACTTCGGGCATTAGTAGCTCACTTCCTTTCTATGGTGTCTTTGCGACGGGTAAAGGCTAGGAGGTCGGCTGGAAGGACGTCAAATTATTATTTTAATCGTTGTATAACAACGACTTAAGCCATTATTTGCACCCCGTGAACCAGCCCCTCTCGGGCCTTTTTGGCGTCATCCGGACCCGCTCCGGCTAGCGCATCGCCGCCAAGCACTCGGTCAGGTAGGGAAGCAGCTGCTTTTTGCGCGAAACCACGCCCTCGAGGAACCATACGCGGTCCGACTGCTCGGGGTAATTGATGGTGCGGAGAAAATCCGGGTCGCCCTCGGCCAGGAGGTAGGAATTCTGCATGTTGATATCGGTGACCAGCAGCGCGGCGAAGAGCAGGTCGCCGCCCGCGGTGCGTTCGCGCAGGGCGGAAAGCAGCGCTTCCCGCTTCTCGTCGAAACTCGCGAAAGTGACTTCCTCGATCTGCGCCACGCTGAACTTCATGCCGTTCTCCTCGTAGTCCTTGCTGTCGGCGCGCACGGCCTGTTGCGGGGTGAGGGTGAGCAAGGGGGAACCCACGGAGAAAATCTCGGAGGCCAGATCGGCGGCCGTAATGCCCGCCGGGTCGCCCAGCTCGCGGAGGAATCGACGGTCGATGTCGGTGGTGGTCGGCGAAGTGCCGTTCAGCGTGTCGGAAATGATCCCGGCCATGAGCAGACCCGCCATGGAGCGGTTCGGCACGAGGCCGTTGCGGGCATAAAGATCGGCCACCAGCGTGCAGGTCGAACCGACGGGCTGGTTGATGAAAAGAATGGGAGCCTCCGTGGGCATGTTGCCCAGGCGGTGGTGATCGAGGATCTCGACGATCGGCAACTCCGCCGCGCCGTGGACCGCCTGCGACAGTTCGTTGTGGTCCACCAGCACCAATTGCCGGGCGGGGGGCTTGAGGAAATCACTCTTGGAAACAATGCCCTCGAGCAGGCCGTCCCCGTCGATGACCGGATAAATGAAGCTGTTGGACAGCGCCGCCGCTTTGCGGGCCGCCGCCAGGGTCATGTCCGCGTCGAAATGCACGGGGGATGCCTCGAGCACGTGGCTGACGATGACCGAACCGCGGGCGAAAATCACGCTGGTTGCCGTGTCGTAGGGCGAAACGACCACCGATGTCCCGCGCTCGCGCGCCTCCCCGACAATCTCCGCCGCCGGCCTCATCCCGCCAGTGACCACGATGGCCTTCACGCCGGCTGCCACGGCGGCGCGCTGCACGTTGGCCCGGTCGCCGACGAAAACCACGGTGCGCGCCGGATCCGAGTCATTCAGCCTTCCGGCAAAGGTTTCGACGTCCATGGCGGCGACGACCAGCGTGTGTTCCTCCTCCTCGTCCGGAAGCGGACCGTTGAGCGGCGTGCCACCGAACGTGTCGACGATGCCGGTCAGCGTGGCGCGCACCTGGCGCGCCTGCGCGGCCCGCTCGCGGGACGGCAGCACGAGGCCGAGAAGTTTGTTCTCGCTGATGACGCCGAGAAAGCGCCGGTCCGAGTCATTGACCGGAAGGGCGCGCAAGCCCCGCGCCACCATCACGGAGAGCGCGTCGGCCACGGGCCTGTCCGGATGCGCCCACAAGTAATCCGTGACCATGACGTCCCGGACACGCGGAGTGGCATCGGGCAAAAAGTCGGGCTGGGGGACGCGGAATTTTTCCAGGACGAAGGAGATGCGCTCGTTGAGCGCACCGGCACGGGCGGCGCGGACGTTTTGCACGCCGAGGCGTTCCTTGAGTGTCGCATAGGCCACCGCCGAGCAGATCGAATCCATATCGGGGTTGCGGTGTCCGATGACGATTGTTTCCATGGCGGTGCTCGGTTGTGGCGCGCTGGTCTCTTTCTGCTCGCGCGGTCTGCCACTCTAACAGAGACTCCCCGCCGGTAAATGCCTCTTGCGCGGCCCGCCGCGCAGGCGAGACACAAAATTACGCCTCCCGTGCAGACCGCCCTTGTCATCGATGCCATCGTTGTCGCGATCTACTTCGCGGTGATCGTCGGCATCGGTCTGCGCGCCGGCCGGGGCAGCAACAGCCTGCAGGAGTTCACCCTCGGGGGACACAAGATCCCGTGGTGGGCCGTGCTCGCTTCGATCATCGCGGCGGAAACCAGCGCGGCGACCTTCCTCGGCGCGCCGGCCGAGGGATTCAAAACCCGCAGTTTCGCCTACGCGCAACTGGCCATCGGCACGGTCATCGCGCGCTTCATCATCGCCTACCTTTTCATCGCGCCCTACTACAAACACAGGGTCCAGAGCATCTACGAATTCCTCGACCTGCGCTTCGGCCCGCGCACGCGCGACATGGCCAGCGCCATCTTCCTCGTCACGCGTGTCCTCGGCATCGGTGTGCGTCTCTATCTCGGCGGCGTGATCATCGTGGTCATCTGGCGTTATCTTTATCCCGGTGTGCCGGTGACGCTTGGCACGTATTTCTGGGGAATTCTTTTCACCACGGTGGTGACGACGCTCTACACCGCGGTCGGCGGAATCAAAGCGGTGGTTTGGACCGATCTGATCCAGGCGTGCCTCATGGTTGGCGCGATTTTCTTCGCCATGGGCGCAGTGTTTTTCTCCATCCCCGGCGGATGGGAAACCGTCTCGGCCAGCCTTGCCGCGAATCCGGGCGCGGGCATGTTCCAGACCGGATGGGATGCCTCGAAACCTTTCGGCGAGGCGCTCAAGCAAATGCTCGAGACGCCTTACACCATTTTCGCCGCGATCATCGGATCGACGCTTTTCACCATGGCGACGCACGGCACGGACCAGGACATGGTGCAGCGCCTGCTCACGGCGGAGAATCCGGCCAAGGCCAAGCGCTCGCTCATCGTCAGCGGCTTCGCCGACATTCCCATCGTTCTCGGCTTCCTCGCCATCGGCTTGCTCCTTGCCGTGCATTACGAGGTAACGCCCGATCCGAACTTGCCCGCGCAGCACAACGAAGTGTTCGCCTACTACATCGTCAACGAGATGCCGGTGGTCATCCGCGGCCTCATCGTGGCCGGTGTCTTTGCCACCATGATGGGATCGACCTCCGCCGCGCTCAATGCGCTGGCCACGTCTTTCACCAAGGATTTCTACATTCCCTATCTCGGCGGGGCGACGGCGTCCGATGCAAAAGCGGTGTCGGTGGTGCGCATTGCCACTGCGGTTTTCGGGGCACTCATGGTCGGTGTGGCCACGGCCGCCGCTTATGCGGTGCTGCAGACGAATATCACGATCATTCCGCTCGCCCTGGGCATCCTCGGCTACAGCTACGGCAGTTTGCTCGGTGTGTTCCTGCTCGGCATGATCACCGAGACGCGGGGGAGTGACCGCGCCAATGTCGTGGCCATGATCACCGGCATTTTCGCCGTGCTGGTGCTCTGCAAAGTGAAGATCCCGGCCTTCGAGTTGGGGGCCCTGCTGCGCGGCGAACTTGTGCCGCAGGAATGGGCCTTCGGTGCCCTGCTCCCCGCGTGGTGGCCGGCCATTGCCTGGCCGTATTACGTGCTCATCGGCACAGCGGCCACGGTGGCCGTGGCCGTTCTCTTCCGCTCGCCGGCACGGACCGGTTTTTCCCCCGCCGAAGATTCATGACAACTACCGTGCTCATCCTTGTTCTCGGGCTGGTCCTTCTTTATTTCGGCGCGGAAGGTCTTGTGCGCGGCAGTTCCTCGCTGGCCCTGCGTCTTGGTGTCGGACCGTTGCTCGTCGGACTGACCGTTGTCGCCTTCGGCACAAGCACTCCGGAATTGGTGGTGAGCCTGAAAGCCGCCTCGATGGGACAGGGCGATATCAGCGTGGGCAACGTCGTCGGTTCGAATATTTGCAATATCGGGCTGATCCTCGGTTTTTCGGCGCTGATTGTTCCGATCAAAGTTGCGTCGCAAATCGTTCGCGTCGACACGCCGATCATGATCGGCGTAACCGCGCTGGCCCTGGCCTTGCTCTATGACGGCGAGGTCTCGCGCGGCGAAGGCATCGTGCTTTTCGCTCTGCTCGTGGGCTATGTGCTCTTCAGCATCCGTCTGGCCAAGAAGCAGGCGTCGGATCCGCTGGCCGGTGAATTTACCGAGGAGATCAAAATTTCCAAATGGGGCGTCGGGCAAGACATCGCCTTGATCCTGGCCGGACTTGTCATGTTGGTCTTCGGTGCCCGCTTTCTCGTCGATGCGGCGATCGACATCGCCAAAGCGGCCGGCCTGAGCGAGGCGGTCATCGGCCTGACCATCGTGGCTGTCGGGACAAGTCTGCCCGAGTTCGCCACCTCGCTGGTCGCCGCGGTGAAAAAAGAAGCCGACATCGCCGTGGGCAATGTCGTCGGGAGCAACATCTTCAATATTCTCGGGATCCTCGGGATTTCTGCGGCCGTCACGCCGCTTTCCTCGGCCGGCATCACCGCGATCGATCTCGGTGTGATGATGCTTTTCGCCCTGGTCCTCTGGATTTTCTCGCGCACCGGTTTCCGTATCACCAGAGCCGAAGGCTCGGTCATGCTCGTCGGCTATGCGGCGTATGTCGCGTGGCTCGTGGCCCGCGTTTGACGGCTCAAACGGACTTCGGCGCGAAGTAGCCGACGATTTCCGCGCCGCCCCACACCAACGCTCCGAAAAAAACGAGCGTGAGGAGAAAAGTCAAACCCGAAGCGATGAGGCAGTAACCGTCGCGCTCGGAGTAAGCCGAGGCGGCCAGAACAACGGTGAGGGCGGGAAGCATGTTCGTTCCCGGTATGGGCAGCGGCAGAAGCAGGAGGAGTCCGCAAACGCAGATGGCGAATCCTGTGAGGAATTGCAGGTAGGGAAGTTCGAACAGACGCACCAGGCGCGGGTGGAGCAGTCTTTCGAAAATGCTGAGCGCTCGGGCGCCGCCGCGCAGGACCGCGGGGAGGAAATTGCCGGTCAGTTTGGTGGCCAGCAAACGTCGCGGCATCCACGGGTTCTGGCGGAAGGCGAAGCGCAATCCGAGCAACGCGATGGCCACGCCGAGCGGCGTGGAGAGTCCGGGCAAAGGGACCGGTTGACACATGGGGAGGGCGAGAATGACAAGGAAAAGAGTATACACCCTTCCCTCAAGCTGCTCCATCAGGCCACCCAGCGTGAGTTCGGCAGCCTCCTCGCTGTCCGCCAAACGGCGCAATTGCTCGGAGAGCCGCTGCGGTTTTTCGTCTGCGTTGTCCTTTGTCACGGCCTCTTTTTCAGCCGCGGATGACCAAGGCGATGTCGTCGGGCAGATGTTTGACGACCTGTTGGACGACGCTGCCGTGCAGCAGATGCGCGAGGGCGGAGTGTCCGGAGGCGCCGAGGAACAATTCGTCCACGCCCAAGGTCGCGGCGACATCCGCGATCGCCGCTCCCGCGCTTTCGGCCACGGCGTAAACCGGCACTACGCTGACTCCCGCTTCCTCGCCGATGGTCCGCGCGGTTTTCATGATCAACGCCGCTTCCGGGTCGTTCTGCCAGCGGGCCTTCTCGCCTTCGGGAGCCGCGCCGAAAGCCACGGCCACTTCGCGCACATACAGAACATAAAGCGCCGCGCCGCGCAGCTTGGCGTGCTCCACCGCGAATTTGAGGATCGGGGTGATGCCGCGCAAACAAAGCAGGATCTTTCCGCCCTCGAGCGCGCCAGGTTTCAGTTTCTCCAATTCCATGGACTCGACCATGGCGGCGACTTTTTGCGGGACGGTGACACTGGTGACGCCTTTGTGCTTCTGGCCCCACGCGCGCAGGCCGAGGCCGATGATCAGCACGCACATCACGAAGAAGAGCGCATCGGGCTTGGTGTGCGCGAGGGTGAGCCAAACCGCGGCGAGCAGCGCGAAGGTGGCGCCCATGACCGCGCGCGGCGCCCAACCGACCGGCAGCGAGCGGTTGAACGCTGTGGATCCCAAATCCACGACGATCGCCCCGACCACGCCGATGGCATACAGCCCCGCCAGCGCATCCAGGCCCGGCGCGATGAGAAGCACGATGACCGGCAGCACGACGGCAACGAGCAGCGGAATGGTGGGGACTCCGTGCCGGTTCAAACGGGTGAAACTGCGCGGCATCTCGTTGTCGCCGCTCATGCGGAACATGAGACCGATTAGCGCGGCGACAGCCGTATTCACCGCGCTGAAAAGGAGCAGGGCGAATGCCACGCCGACAACAAGACCGAACAACTCGCCCGCTTGCGGCCCGAGAGCCGCGCCGGCGTAATGCTCCGCGGTGAAGCGGAGGATATCGTCCTTGCGCCGGAGCATTTCGTCTTTCAGTCCATGCGGCAGCGAAAGGACCGCCCACGCCAGCATGGCGGTGCCCGCACTCACCTCGAGCGCCACGGGCACGATGGCCTTGGCCGCGTTTTTCACCACGCGGGGATTGTCAGCGGTCGAGCCCTTGTCCGGTTTGAGCACACCGGTCAGCGTGGCGATTGCCTCGACGCCGCTCAGCGCCAGAATCACCCCGGTGAAAGCCACCCAGTTCGAATAAAAATCGACGTGCGGCATTTCCAGTCCGTGGAAGCTCAGATGGGGCAGCGAGAATCCGATGATGGCGATCACGGACGCTATGACGGGAGCGGCCAGAAAGACGGCAAGGGTGCCGCTGTGGTGGGGCCCGTAGTAATTCAGCACGCCGAAAAGCAGAATGATGCCGATGGCGCAGGGCAAGATCCAACCTGCCGGCACATTGAGGTAGCTGAGCGCGGCCCACGTGCTCAGCGCGGCCGTCACCGTGAAATCCGCGATCAACATCAGGGCGCCGACCACCGCGAGCAGGCGCCCGTGTGGGCGCGCCGCCGAATAAACACCACCGCCGCCCGGGAAGCATCTGCAGATGATGATGTAGTTGAGACCGACGATCAGGCTCAGCGCGCAGACCGCCAAGATGATCGGCAATGAACCGAACCCGGCGACGGCGAAAGCCAAACCGATCACATACGCCTTGCTTGTTCCCCAATCACCGTAAAGAAGCGCTGCAGCGCGGGGCCAGCCGAGGCTGCGGGGACGATGGACTTCCATGGGGATCGGCTCTGACCGGGGGAGTTGCTCAGATCACCTCGTGGTAATCGAGGTCCTTGCCGTGAGTTTCTTCGAGTCCCATCAGGGCGAGCAGCGCGATGGCCAGGCAGATAACACCGACAATGGCGGCACCGGGAATGATGCCGAGATTGTTTTTGAGAAAATCGAAGCCGAGTGTGATGGGAATGACCGAGGCGCGGACGAAGTTCGGCACACTCGTGGCCACGGTGGCCCGGATATTCGTGCCGAATTGCTCCGCGGCAATGGTCACGAAAACCGCCCAATAGCCGATGCTGAAACCCGCGCAGAAGACGATCGTGTAGAAAACCATCGGGCTTTCGCCGCGCAGCATCAGATAGGCGGCGATCGACGCTGCGGTGAGCAGGATGAAACCGGCAACCACTTTCTTGCGCGAACCGATCCACTGGCTGATGAAACCGCTGGCCAGATCACCGAAAGTCAAACCGAGATAAACCGCGATCACCGCGTAGGCCGCTCTCACTTCACCGGCGATGTGGAGCGCCTTGGCCATTTCCGGCGAAAAGGTGACCAGGATGCCGATGACATACCAGCTGGGCACGCCGATGAGGATGCAGCGGAGGTATTTGCGGAAACGTTTTCCGCAGGTGAAAAGCGAAAGGAAGCTGCCTCGTTTCACGCCGCTGTGTTTGGCCGCGCTGAACATGCCGGATTCGGCCACGCTCATGCGCAGGAAAAGCAAGAGGAGTCCGAGTCCGCCGCCGATGAAATAAGCGGTGCGCCAGTCGACCATGTCCGCGACAAAACCGCCGACCACTGCGCCCATCGTGCCGATGGTGGCCACGACGGCCGTGCCGTATCCGCGCAGTTCCTTCGAGAGGACTTCCGACACGAGCGTGATGCTTCCGCCGAGTTCGCCGGCCAAGCCGACGCCCGCGATAAAACGCCAGACGGCGTAGGATTCGACGCTTCCGACCAGTCCGTTGGCGACATTGGCCACGGAGTAGAGAAGGATGGAACCGAAGAGAAGTTGGATACGGCCGATGCGGTCGCCGAGAATTCCCCAGACCACGCCGCCGACCAACATGCCGGCCATCTGGCAATTGAGCAGCAGGATGCCGTAGTCGATCAGTTGCTGACCCTCGTAGCCCAGCGCCCGCAGGCTCGGGATGCGCAGGATGCTGAACAGGATGAGGTCGTAGATATCGACGAAGTAACCGAGGGCGCCGACGATGACCGCCGGCTGGAGGACGACCCGCCAAGCGGGTTTGGATGCGCTCATCAAGCGGATATGCTATCCGCCGCTGCCCCGGAAATCAATCCTGGGTCTGCGCGGAAAGCATCCGCGCCAGCCAATCCACCCGCTCCGCCGGGAGGCGATGGATAACGCGTTTGGCCGATTCCGGGGTGCTTGGCTCACGGATTATGTTCCGTCATCCGGCGGTGCACGACCGAGGCGATGACCGAAGCGACCAAAATGGCCGCCACCACGACGAGCGATACCGTGGTGTCGATCTTCCAAGTGCTGTGGGCCAGCGACATTTTGGTGCCGACGAACACGAGGATCACGCCCAGTCCGTATTTGAGAAAGTGGAAATAGGGGAGGAGTCCTGAAAGCGCGAAGTAAAGCGCGCGCAATCCCAGGATGGCGAAGACGTTCGAGGTGTAGACGATGAAAGTGTCCTGCGTGATGGCGAAGATGGCCGGGATGGAATCGACGGCAAAAATCACGTCGGTCACCTCGATGCAGAGCAGGACGGCGAATAGCGGGGTTGCCGCTCGCACGCCGTTCTGGCGCACGAAAAACTTTTGCCCGTGGAGTTCCTTCGTCACCGGCATGAAGCGCCTCAGCAATTTGAGCGCGATGTTCTTCTCGGGATCGATGGATTCATGGTTGCCCAAGGCCATTTTGATGCCTGTCACGATGAGCAGTGCAGCGAAGAGGTAGATGACCCAGGAAAAATTGCTGATCAGTGCCGCGCCGGCAAAAATCATGCCCGCCCGCATGAACAGCGCGCCGAAGATGCCCCAGAACAGCACGCGGTGCTGGTATTGCGCGGGAATGCCGAAAAACGTGAAAAGCACGGCGAAGACGAAGACATTGT
>JAFMJK010000064.1 GCA_017853515.1 Chthoniobacterales bacterium
CGTGTCCCTACCCTCAAAACCTTGTTCGATAGTCCAGATCCTTTTCGGGTTTGGTATGACTTATCCGGGAATTTTTTCTCCCCGCACCAGATCGTCCCACGACTGGCGCTCGCGCACCAAGTCGGCTTGGTCGCCATCGACCAGAACTTCCGCCGGCAGGCGCCGCGTGTTGTAGTTCGACGCCATGACGAATCCGTAGGCACCCGCGCTGAGCAGCGCGATGCGCTCGCCCGCGGCCAACTCGGGCAGATCGCGATCCTGTGCGAAGAAGTCTCCGCTCTCGCAGACGGGCCCGACCACGTCGACCGGCCCGCGCGGCGCTCCGGAAGCCGGTTCGCGCAATGGAACAATCTCGTGGTGCCCCTCGTACAAGGCGGGGCGGATCAAGTCATTCATGCCGGCGTCGGTGACGACGAACGTCTTGGCCGGCGTGCGTTTGACATAGAGCACGGTGGCCAGCAGCACACCGGCATTGCCGACCAAACTGCGCCCCGGTTCGAGGAGAATTTTCAGCCCGAGACCTGCGAGCAACGGACGCACCGCCGCGGCATAGTCCTCGAACCCGATGCGTTTGTCCTCGGCGCGCTTCCACCAATCCGCCTGCCCGCTGGCCAGCGCCTCGTGGTAGACGATGCCGACGCCGCCGCCGATGCTGAAGAACTCGATGCCGTAGCGGGCTTTGAGTTCGGTGGCAACGGGAACAAGTTTTTCCAACGCTTCGACGAAGGGCTTTGTTTCGAGGATCTGCGATCCGATGTGCGTCTGGATGCCGCGGAGGACGAGATGGGGCAACTTGGCCGCCTGCTCGTAGACGCCGAGAATACGGTCGATACCGATGCCGAACTTGTTGTGGCTTTTCCCGGTCGAAATGTATTTGTGGGTCTGCGCGTCGACATCCGGATTGACCCGCAAGGCAACCGGCGCCCGGCGACCGAGGGCCCCGGCCACTTCGTTGATGAACTCGAGCTCGGCCTCCGATTCGACGTTGAAGGAATAAACGCCCTCGCGGATGGCCAGTTCAATCTCTTCGCGCGTTTTGCCCACGCCAGCGAAGGTGCAGGTGTCGGCGCGCCCCCCGGCTTTGAGCACGCGGAACAGTTCGCCGCCCGAAACGATGTCGAATCCCGCACCCTCGCGGGACAGAAGGTCGAGCACGGCAAGATTGGAGTTCGCCTTCATGGCGAAGCAGATCCGGTGGTCGATGCCCTCGAGGGCCCGGTCGAGGCGGCGGAAATTTTCGCGGATCGTCGCCGCGCTGTAGACATAGAGCGGCGTTCCGTGTTTTTCGGCCAGGGCGGTCAGCCCGACGCCGTCGCAGCAAAGCTGTCCGTTGCGGTAAGAAAAATGGTGCATGAGCGCGGCAACATTAGCCGCGCCCCGGCGCCCTGCAAAGCAGAAGCCTTACTCGCCCCCGCGGAAAGCGCGCAAAACGAGGTGATCCAAGGAGTGGGCCCGGGACCTGCGATGAGCAACGCGACGAATCCTGCCATGTAAACGAAAGCCATTTCGCCGCTGCCTTCTACGGTCAAAGCGCCACCATGGACGACGAGGGAGGCCAGGCAATCTGCCCCGCCGCACGGCATCCATTGCGCGTAGATCTTGTTCATCCCCCCGTATCTGGCGGCGCCGCGCCGCATGGCAACGGCGAAGGACGGACTTGAGCGCGCGGCGCGGCGCGTTCAGCCTTGCTCCGTGGCGAAACATGCATGGCGATGGGTGCGCAAGGCGTCGGCGAAGCACGAGGAGGCCTGGCGCGAGAGACTTTCGTTCCTCCCTCCCGGCTGCCTCGTCGTCCACGGAAGTCCGGGAAAAAAGACCATCCGGCTCGAGGCTTACCTCGAACACCCCGGACCCCTGCGGCAAATTGCCGGCGTGTTCGGCGGCAGAGTCGAAAAATTCGACCCGGACAAAATCGCGCGGCGGGCCAATGCGCCCCGCCGTCCCTTGCGCATCGGCAAAACTCTCGGCGTCATCGATGCGCACGGCGCATGGCCGGCGAAACTGCCCCGCCCTCGCATTTTGCTGCGCATCGGCAGCGCCATGGCTTTCGGGACAGGCGAACACGCCACCACCGCGGCCTGTCTGCGCTTCCTCGCCGGTGCCGCGCAGGAATTCGCGTCGGGCTGGACATGCCTCGACCTTGGAACGGGCTCGGGCATTCTCGCCATCGCCGCGGAAAAACTCGGGGCGGAGGAAGTGCGCGGTTTCGACTACGACCCTCGGGCGGTCAAAGCGGCCCAAGCCAATTTGAAACTCAATCGCTGCCGTCTTGCCAAGATCACCGAGGGCGATCTTTTGACGTGGCGTCCGGGGCGCGAGCGTTGCCAAATGGTGATGGCGAATGTTTTCAGCGAGATCCTGCGGGCCGCGGCACCGAAGATCGTGCGCACCGTCGCTCCCGACGGCTGTCTTGTGCTCTCGGGTATCCTGCGCCCCCAGGAAAAAGAAGTCGCGCGCACCTTCCGAACCCTGGGGATGAAACCGACCACAGCCTCGCGCCGCGGCAAATGGGTCACACTTCTTCTTCGGGCGCGTTGAGTTCGTCGAGGTTGGCCTGCAGCACTTCGCGCTCCGCCGTGTGCACGCCGGGGAATTCGCCGAGGATGGCCAGTGCCGCCTCGTAATGTCTTCGCGCTTTGTCTTCGTCGGCAGCCAATTGATGAGCCACAGCGAGATGGCCGAGGCTCAATCCGACTTCCGGATGTGACGGACCGTAGAGACCCTCGCGGATGCGCAGGGCTTCCATGTGGGCCTGCACCGCACCGAGCATGTCGCCGCACTCGGCCAGCACCGCGCCCAGATTGCTCGAAATGAGCGCGGTCTCTTTGTGGCGGTCACCATGGCAGCGCGCGCATTGCGCCAAGGCGCGACGGAGAATCTCCGCGGATTCCTCCAGTTCCCCGCCCGCCTTGCGCAACATGGCGAGGTTGTTCAGGCACATCGGCACCATGTGGACCTCGCCGGCCAGCAGGTGGGCATCGGCGGCCTGCGCGTAGTGCGCACAGGCCTCGTCCACGCGGCCCAGCACCTCCTCGGCCCCCGCCATTTTTGTCGCCACGCGAGCCGCCGCCCTGCTCAAACCCCGCCCTTGCAAAATGGCGAGCGATTCCTCCCAACACGAAATGGCCTCGGTCTGATCGCCGCGTCGCGATGCTTCATCTCCGCACGTTTCGCGCACGACCGCCAGTTCGTCCCGCTCGGCCAGCGGCAGATCCGGAACGCGTCCGGTCGAGGAAGGCGCCATGCACTCAACTAAATCCGCAGGCAGCCTAAGAAACAATTCTGGAAACGCCCTATAACGCCTGCAGAAGGCGGCGCCGGTTGGCCGGAATGCGCCCGGCGTGGGCTTCAAGGGCGCCAAGGGCGTTGCCGTCATGACCGAAACCGAGAACCCGGCAGGCCTCCGCCTCGAAGAACTCCAGACCGCGACGGGTCGGCGGGTTGGCGTCGAGATGCGCCAGGGCGCGTTTCAATAAATCGAAGAGACCTTCGGCCGCATGCCCCGGCTCGGAGAGCAAATCGCTCAACTCGGCGAAATACGAGGCGGCGAGCAGGCGCGCGTAGTCGGTCCGCAGTCCGTCCCATGTCTGCAAAAGCCGGACTTCGCGCAGCGCGTGAAGATCGGACTTCCGGCCGGAAGCAAAGTGGATTTCCGCGTGATAGAACAGATCGAGCCGTCCGCGCAGCTTGCTGTCTTTCCGCCCCGCGCCGCGCGCGGCGGTCCGCAATTTTCCATGCGCACGCGAGAGCCACACCAGCACGAGGCTTGTTTCGCCGAAACGCGAACGGCGGAGCAGGATGGCCTCGGTTGTTTCGGCCGCGGCGGACATTCAGCCGGCGGCCTCGACGAGCAACTCTTGCAGGTGGGCGTAGAAATGGATCTTGAGCAGCGAAAGACCGCGGCGCGTGGACAAATCGGGCGGCTCGGAGCCGGACAATTCCCGTTCGCCGAATTTGTTCTCTTCCACGATGACCAAGCGCGCCTGGTTGAGCGCGTTGAGCCATGCGTCGATGTGCGCGCGGGGAATGACGCACCGGCTGGCGGTTGACCCGGCCGGAGACTCTCCGAGGTCGGCCGACACCGTTTCGCGGCTGGCCGCGAAGAGCCTCTCCAACTCCGGATGGACATGCTCACACCAGTCCTCCGAAGCCTCCGCGGGTCCGTCCGCGGAGACGAAAGGATCCGGATAAATCCTCGCGCGCGCGTTGTCGTGCCGCGCGGCGGCGCGGGGCAGCTCGGCGAGAAGTTCCGCGAAAAGCGGGTGTATATCGCACAATTCGAAAGCGTCAGCCGAGTGCCGTCGGAAGCGCATGATCACATCTCGGCCTGCTCGATCGTGGCGAGAAGCAGATAGCCGTGCAGTTGTTCGACGATGGCCTCGGCGCGCTCGCGCTCCCCGGTCCACACCAGCGAACGTCCCTTGTGGTGCACCTCGAGCATGTGCTTGGTCGCCTTGTCGCGCGGGAAACCGAGCACGCGCTGGAAGACCATGGTCACGTAGGACATGAGGTTCACCGGATCGTTGTGCACGACAACATTCCAAGGCAACGCGAGGGAATCCTCGTCGCGCGTCTCGATGTCGGCGAGAACTCCGGTCTGGCTCATACCGCGGCGAGCTGCGCCGGTGCGGGCGCGACGGCGAAGGCCGCGGTCATCAGGTCCGCGGTGCGCAACGCCGGAAGCGTCAGACCCACCGAGTTCGCGCCGAGAATGCACTCGGCCAAAACAAGCGCTGTTTCCGCCTGCACGGCGGGGATGTGGAAAGCCTGGGCGCGCACGGCAAAAATCGTGGCCAAGTGGCCGGCCGCCTCATTGGCAGCGGCCGCTTCGCGCAGACGCTCGATCAGCTTCGCCCCGCGAGGCGGCGTGAAGCCGAGCAAGGCCCGCCTCCCCTCGACCAGACTGGCCTGCGCCGCCGCCTCCGGCAGCGCGGCGCCCAAAGCTGCGTCGGCACCGAGCAAAGCGGCGAAGGATTGCTCCGAAGCGTGCCGGTGCAGATCGAGAAAAGCGCCGCGCAGGACTTGCGCCCGCGTGCCGACCAACCAGGCGCGCCAGTCTTCATCCAGGGTCTCTTGGCCGCGAGGGCAAAACGTGACCGCGCCGCACGCCTCGTGCGAGGGGAGACAGAGCTCTGTCATGCGCCAAAGATCGGTCAGATCGGCGAACCGGGCTTCGTCTTCGCGGGGCACATTCACCCCGGCAAGCTAGCACAGAACACGCAAAGCGCGTCGCAAAATTTTTTCCTGCATGGCGCGCATTTCGGCCGACGCCCCGGCGCCGATATCGGACCATCCGGCGAGATGAAGAAGCCCGTGCACGGCATAGCGCGCGATCTCCTCGGGAACGCGCAACGCGCGCTGCTCCGCTTCCCGTCGCGCCGTCTCCGCGCTCAAAACAATCTCGCCGTGCAGGAAAGTGATGACATCGGTCGGCGAGGGATCGGACATGAATTCGTCGTGCAACGCGGCAATGCGCCGGTCGGAAACAAGGACGATGCCGATTTCCTCCAAGCCACCCAGCACCGATTCGCTCCGTTCCGCCTCGAGAACCATGGGCCATGCTTCATCCACCACCGCGCAAGCCGAAGGCAGGCCGAGTTGTTTGGCGGACACGGCCCGCTGGCGGTTGGACCAGACGAGATTGGAACCCGAAATCACAATGACTGCTTAAGCCCGTGCCACACGCATGCCAAGGCTCAAGGGGTCTGGAGAGTTTTCAGTGATTCAGTTGGACTGAACACTCAGGCCGTGACGGCCGACTCCCGGACCGGCGCGCTGTCCTCGTCCTGCGGGTAGGCGATGCGGCTGTGCATCATGTTGAGGAGGGTGAAACGGAAACTGGCGGCCAGCTTTTTGATGTCGGCGAGGGTGAGCGGGCATTCATCGAGCAATCCCTCGTCCATTTTGCGCTCGATGACTTCGTCGACCATGTCCTCGATGCGCTGGGCTGTGGGACGATCCAAACTGCGCGAGGCGCTTTCCACCGCATCGGCCAGACAGACAATCCCGCTCTCCCTGGTCTGCGGGTTCGGACCCGGATAACGGAAGTTGTCCTCGCGCACGGCCGGCACATCCTCGGCGCGGAGGTTCATGATTTTTCCGCCGAGGCGGGCATCCTCGGCCTGCTGCAAGGCGCGCTGGTGGAAGAAACGGACGAGAGAGTTGCCGTGGTGCTCGCGGACGACATCGACCACGCGGTCGTTGAGCTTGTGCTTGAGCGCGAGGTCCACGCCTTCCTTGACGTGCGAAACAATGATGAGCGCACTCATCGACGGAGAGAGATCATCGTGCGGATTCACGCCGCGCACCATGTTCTCGGTGAAATATTCCGGCTTCACGAGTTTGCCGATGTCGTGGAAATACGCGCAAACGCGGCAGACGGTGGGGTTCGCGCCGATGGATTCGGCTCCGGCCTCGGCGAGGTTGGCCACGGCGAGGCTGTGATGGTAGGTGCCGGGCGCTTCGAGCGTCATGCGCTTGAGCAGCGGATGGTTGAGGTCGGCCGCCTCCAGCCAAGAGATGTCCGTGGTGATGCCGAAGATGTGCTCGAGCACGGGGAGAATTCCGCTGACCAGGATGGCCGTGCCCACACCCACGCCGAAGGCGGCCAAGGTCTGCCAAGCCACGGTGGCGGGATCGACGGAGGTGAACTGGGAAAGGATCTGCGGGAAAATCAGGCCGAAAATGGCGGAGAGAATCCAAACGGCGAGGCCCGTGTAGAGGCCGGCGCGGATCAATTGGCTGCGCCGCCGCACCTGCAGCGTGAAGAGCACGGCGACCACGCCAGCGATGAGCGAGATGACCAGGAACCAGGCGTCGATCGTCGGCATGAGGAACGCGCCCCACAAGCTGACCACCACCGCGCCGAACAAACCGAGGTGGCGCCCGAGCAAAACGGAGAAAACCAAAGGCGCGAGCGCGTAAGGGATCAGCATCGGAACGAGCTGCACATCGATGCGGCCCGTGTCGGCCAGCACGAGCAGGCCCTTGATCAGCGCGAGTTGCGCGAGAAGGATTCCGTAGATCAGCGCGAGGCTGGAGTTGCGGTAAAAGGCCTGCGGATGATTGACCCATAGCTGCGCGATGGAGATGCCGAAGACAAGCAGGCAGACGAGGAATTTGGTCTTCGGCGCATCCTGCGCAACGAGATCGAGCGGCGTGGCCACGGGGGCTCCGGCAAAGACCAGCAACCCCAAGCCGAGCGCGAACGCGGCGAAAATGACGAGGCGCGGGAGCCAGCCGGTGGCGAGCGCTTCACGCAACGGGCTTTCCTCGACCGAGCGGCGGGAGCGCGCGCTGGCCAGGCCTTTTTTCACCAACTGTTGCCGATGAAGGAATTTGAACATGGCGGTTGTGGCGCCGTGGCGCCGCCGTCAGAAAGTCTCAGGAAGGGTAGGTATCAACAGGGAAAGGGGCAAGCCCGCCAACTTCAGGCACCGAGGGCCGCAACCCCCGGAAGTTCCTTGCCCTCAAGGAATTCCAGACTGGCACCGCCGCCGGTGGAGCAGTGGCTGACTTTGTCCGCCACGCCGAATTTCTTGGCCGCGGTGGCGGTGTCGCCGCCCCCGACCACGGTGGTCGCGCCCTTGGCTGTGGCTTCGGCCACCGCCTCGGCCATCGCTTTGGACGCGCCGCAGAATTTCTCGAACTCGAACACCCCCGGAGGTCCGTTCCAAATGATCGTCTTGGCCCGCAAAATGGCCTCGCGGTAAAGCGCGATGGATTTCGGGCCGGCATCGAGACCTTCCCACCCGGCGGGAATGCCCGAAGCATCGTCGGCCGGTTGTGTGTTGGCATCGGCCGAGAACGCGTCGCCGCATACGTAATCCACGGGGAAGATGAGGTTCACCTTGCGCTCTTTGGCTTTGGCCGCCAAATCGGCCACGATCTTGGCGCCTTCCGGATCGAAAAGGCTGCCGCCGATTTCCATGCCGTCGAGCACCTTCTTGAAAGTGTAGGCCATGCCGCCGCCGATGATGATTTCGTCGGCCTTCTCGAGGAGATTGTTGATGAGCGGAATTTTGTCCGCGATCTTCGCGCCGCCGAGAATGGCGAGGAGCGGACGCTGCGGATGTTCGAGCACCGCCGCGAACGCGTTGAGTTCCTTTTCCATCAAAAAGCCGGCGGCTTTCTGCGGGAGATCGACACCGACCATGGAGGAGTGCGCGCGGTGCGCCGTGCCGAAGGCGTCGTTGACATAGACATCGCCGAGTTTGCTCAGGCTGGCGCGGAAAGCGGCGACTTTGGCCGGATCGGCTTTGACCGATGATCCGTCCTCGTTTTTCGCTTTCCCCTCCTCCTCGATGTGGAAGCGGAGGTTTTCCAGCAGGACGACGTCACCGGGTTGCAATTTGGCGCAGGCTTCTTCCGCCACGGGACCGCTGCATTCGGCGACGAATTTGACCGGCTTGCCGAGAAGCTTCTCCAACTCGGCCGCCACCGGCTCGAGCGTGTATTTCGCGACCTTCCGGCCGTTGGGACGTCCGAGATGGCTCATCAACACGACGGATCCGCCGTGGTCGAGCACGTGCTTGATGGTCGGCAGCGCGGCGACGATGCGCTGGTTGTTGGTGATCGCGCCGGTCGCTTTGTCTTGCGGGACGTTGAAGTCCACGCGGATGAGGGCGCGCTTGCCGGCGAAGTCGAGATCGCGCAGGGATTGGAATTTGGCCATGGCGGTGGAGAGAGAAACGGCGCCCGGGTTGCCCCGGGCGCCGTTGCGAATTCGCTCTTTAGAGTTTGGCGGCGACTTTCTTGAGGAGGTCGACGCAACGGTTGCTGTAACCCCACTCGTTGTCATACCAGCTGACCAGCTTGAAGAAGCGGCTGTTCAACTCGATGCCCGAACCGGCGTCGAAGATGCTCGACGAGGTGTCGTGAATGAAATCGGACGACACCACTTCGTCCGCGGTGTAAGCCAGGACGCCTTTGAGGTAGGTCTCGCTGGCTTTTTTCATGGCCGCGCAGATTTCCTTGTAGCTGGTCTCTTTCACCGTTTTGACCGTGAGGTCGACGACCGAAACTGTCGGGGTCGGGACGCGGAAGGACATGCCGGTGAGCTTGCCTTTGATTTCGGGGATGGCCAGGCCGACCGCTTTGGCCGCACCGGTGGTCGAGGGGATGATGTTGATCGCCGCGGCGCGTCCGCCCTTCCAGTCCTTCTTGGAAGGACCGTCGACGGTTTTTTGCGTCGCCGTGTAGCTGTGCACCGTGGTCATGAGACCTTCCTCGATGCCGAAGCCCTCTTTGAGCAGGACGTAGACGACCGGCGCGAGACAGTTCGTCGTGCAACTGGCGTTGGAAATAATGTTGTGCTTGGCCGCGTCGTATTTGTCGTCGTTGACGCCCATGACCACGGTGATGTCTTCATCCTTGGCCGGGGCGGAAATGATCACTTTCTTGGCGCCGGCATCAAGGTGGCCCTTGGCCTTGGCGGCTTCGGTGAAGAGGCCGGTGGACTCGATGACGATATCGACTCCGAGGTCTTTCCATGGAATGGCAGCCGGGCCTTCTTTCACGGCCAGGCACTTGATCTTCTGGCCGTTGACCACGAGCACGTCGTCCTCGGCGGCGGAGGGCGAGGATTTCTCGCTCGAGACGGTGCCTTTGAAGGTGCCTTGGGTGGAGTCGTATTTGACGAGGTAAGCGAGGTTGTCCGCCGGGACGAGGTCGTTCACCGCGACCACCTGGAAGTCTTTGCCCAGAAGCCCTTGCTCCGCGATCGCGCGGAAGACGAGGCGCCCGATGCGCCCGAAACCATTGATGCCGATTTTAGTCATGTTTTTGCCTGTTTTTTTGTTTTTGGATGGGTTCGGGAGGAACCGTCTATTTAAGAATCCCCGCGTCCGGGGGTCAATCCGCGAATAACCCCGCCTACTCCAGTTCGAAGTTGATCGTCACCTGATAAGCCCCTCCCGACAGAAGGCCGGCGGGGGGCGGGTTCACCTTCAGGACTCGGCGGGCGGCGGCCATGACGCTCTCGTCCATGACCACATTGCCGGAGGAGCGGACCACTTTGAAATCGGAGATCCGGCCGTCCGATTCGATCTTGATGCGCAGGCCAGTGACGAAGTTGGCCGTCCCGGCAATGCTCGTCGGTTGGTCCCAGACGCTGAAAAAGCGGTCGTGGATATGCTCGTGAAAAACGCCGAACAGGCTGTCCCCGCTCCCGCCGGCCGCGGAACCGGAAGCACTCCCGCCCGGTTTGGCACCGACCGCTTCGGCTTTCGGCGCGGAACTCTCGCTTTTCTTCTCCGTGCTCTCCGACTTGGCCGGCGAAGGTTTGGGTGAAGCCTTCGGACTGGCTTTGGGCGAGGCTTTGGGTGACGGCTTCGGTGAGGCTTTGGGCGAGG
>JAFMJK010000065.1 GCA_017853515.1 Chthoniobacterales bacterium
TCACCCGCTACATGGTGGGCGAAGGCGTGGCCGACGAACCCGCCGCGGAGTAATATCAGACCCGACAAGGGTCCGGACGATCCGACACGGCTCTGAGGGTAGGGACACGCGGCCGCGTGTCCTTTTGAAAGAAAGCGGACGAGCGAGCCGCTCGTCCCTACCTCAAGCAACAAAGTCTGAAATCTTTTGGGACGTCGGTATAATTCGATCGCTCATCCTCTCGCGGATCGCGACGTCCCATCGCGATCTTGTTTCCAATACCGCGCCGCAACGGCGCGCTCCAACGGTCTCAATCTCTCCTGCGCCCGAAACGCTGCCGGCTTCGGCGGAAAGCAGGGGTTCCATCCAAGCGCGGTTCGGGCTTGGGGCGCCGGGCGGCCAGCACCTCCGCGCCCTGCTTGGGAATGTTCTGCCCCTTCAATTCCAGACGGTCGATCTTCTGCCCGATGAACCTTTCGATGGCGGCCAGCTTTTTCATTTCGTCGGGCGCGACGATGGTGAAGGCGTCTCCGGTGCGCTGGGCGCGTCCTGTGCGGCCGATGCGGTGCACGTAGTCCTCGGGATGTTGCGGGATATCGTAGTTGATGACATGGCTCACCCCGGCGACGTCGATGCCGCGTGCGGCGATGTCCGTTGCCACCATGATGCCGTAGCGTCCCGATTTGAATCCCTCCAGCGCCTCGATGCGCTGGTTCTGCGAGCGGTTGGCATGGAGCACGGCCACCGAATGATTCGAGGCCCTCAGCCGCTTGGCGATGCGATCGGCCCCGTGTTTGGTGCGGGAAAAGATGAGCACGCTCGAGCAGTCGGTGGCCCCGAGCAAGCCGACCAGCAGACCGAACTTGCCGCCTTGGTCGGTGATGTAGACCCCGTGCTTGACGGTCGAGGCCGTGGAGCGTGAGGCCCCGATCTCGATGCGCACGGGATCGCGCAAGGCCCAGGCGGCGAGCTGCGCGATCTCGGGCGGAAGCGTGGCGGAAAAGAAGAGGGTCTGACGGTCCTTCGGACACTTGGCGATGATGCGTTTCATCGGCGGCAGGAAACCCACGTCGAGCATGCGGTCGACCTCGTCGAGGACGAGGACTTCGATATCGGCGAGCTTCAAGGTGCCCTGTTGCAAGTGGTCCTCGAGTCGTCCGGGTGTGGCGACGACCACGTCGAGTCCCTCGCGCAGGGCGGTGCGTTGCGCTCCATAGCCGACGCCGCCGAAGACCGAGCCGATGCGCAGGTCGGTGAAGCGGGCCAGGTCGCGCATGGCCGTCTCGACCTGCATGGCCAGTTCGCGCGTCGGTTCGAGCACCAGGCAGCGCAGCTTTCCGTGCTTGCCGAGTTTTTGCAGGGCGGGGAGGGCGAAGGCGGCGGTTTTGCCCGTCCCGGTCTGGGCGGAGGCAATGACATCCCGGCCTTCGAGGGCCGGAGGGATCGCCCGGAGTTGGACCGGGGTAGGTTCCCCGTAGCCCATGGCCCGGACGCCTTCGAGAAGTGGCTTGGTCAGTCCAAGCTTGGTGAACGGCATGTGAGGGGCGGACAGTCGGGCCGCGGCCCCGGGTTGTCAACCAGCATGTCGGGGTTTGCGCGGTGCCGTTACCGGGACCGGCTGAGTCATCGGGACAAAGAAAAAAGGCGCCGGATTTCTCCGGCGCCTTTTGTGAAGGGTTATCGGTTCAATTAGAACGCGAAGCGCAGTCCGGAGCGGGCGATAGCGCCGCCGCCGTTGTCGAGGTCGGGCGAGTAGAACCAGCGGCCATCGATGAAGAGGCCGATGTTCTCGGTGAAGCGCCACTCAAGGCCGCCACCGACATCGCCGCCACCGATGCTCTTGCTGTTCTCGCCGTACAATTTGCCGATGCCGACAAAGGCATAAGGAGAGAGACCCCAGCAGAACGGATAGCGGAGGAAGAGGTGACCCAAGGTGCCCCATTCGCCCCTGTTGATTTCGTTGTTGCCAGCCACAAACTGCTCAACGCCGAGACCGAAGTAACGGGCGAAGAAGTAGTTTGCCCCGAGGCCGCCACCCCAAACGGGATTGCCGGCGCGGTAGAAACCGCCGAGGGCGAAGGCGTCGATCTGGAACTCGTTGTCACGGTAGAGGCAAGGTTCCTCCATCGGGACCACGGTTTTCTTGGAAGAAACTTCAGTGCCAGCAGTCGCGGCGGAAGTCGCAGCAACGGCAGCCACCAAAGCGGTGATGATGTATTTTTTCATGATAGGTTTGTTGGTTTGTTTGCAGGCGGATTACTCCGCTTGGGTCAGAGCCTAGACGACCAAGGCTTCAAGGCAAGAATTTTTGCAAAAAAAGTGGATCGAAATGAGAAATCGGTATCACGCGACCAGTTGCCCGGAAAGCTTGAGACAGCTGCCAATGCGCCGGGCCTGAAAATGGGCGAGTCTGGGTGCTTGGGCTGCGCTGGGGAGCCCGCGGGCGCCGACCGCGGGGATGTTTCCTCCGGCAAGCATGGGGGCCACATAAAAAACTGCTTCCTGGACCAAGCCGTAGTCGAAGGCTTGGCCCAGGGTGTGCCCGCCGCCCTCGAGCAGGACGCGCTGGATGCCCCGCTTGGCCAAATCCCGCAGGGCGGCGCGCAGACTTTTTTGGCGCAGGATGGTCACATTTCCCGCCGCTCCCGCGCGCACGAGCTGTGCGGTTTTTGGAGGAAGTCTTCGCGGCGCCCAAATGACGCGCAGCGGCTGCCGACCTCTGACTCCGCGCAGAGTGAGGGCTGGATCATCCGCCCGGACGGTGCCCGCGCCGACCATGATCGCATCCACTGTAGCGCGCAGTTTCATGGCATCGCGCCGTGCGGCCGGCGACGTGATCCATTGACCTTCTCCCGGCGGCCGGGTCAGTCGCCCGTCGAGGGACATGCCGCATTTCGCGATGACCCAAGGCAGTCCGGTCCGCATGGTGCGGTGGAACTCCGGATTGAGCGACTCGCATTCCGCGGCGAGCACGCCGGTCTTGGTTTTGATTTTTCCGCGGCGCAGCAGTGCGATGCCCCGGCCGCGGTGTTTCGGATTCGGATCGATTGCGCCGATGACCACGCGGGACACGCCGGCGGCGATCAGCGCGTCGGTGCATGGCGGTGTTTTCCCGTGGGTGCAGCACGGTTCGAGCGTGACATAAACCGTTGCTCCGCGGGCGGCGGACTGATTTCTCAACGAGCGCAGCGCCTCGATCTCGGCATGCGGCAATCCGGCGCGTCGGTGCCAACCGCGCCCGATGATGCGTCCGTTTTTCGCGATGACGCAGCCGACTGCCGGATTGGGGCGGGTTTTGCCCGCGCCTTTGCGGGCCAGGCGGATGGCCTCGCGCATGAATTTCTGATCGGCGGCCATGAAAAAGAGGAGGGTGGCCGACGGGACTCGAACCCGCAACAACCGGAATCACAATCCGGGGCTCTGCCATTGAGCTACGGCCACCGTTGGCGGATATGAATCATTAGTGGAGCAGCGGCGGGGTGTCAAACGCGCGGGGCGGTTGCAAAGGGCGCCATGAGGGTGTAGCGAGAGGCCGTGAAGCGCGGAGTCCTCTTGCTGGCCTGTCTCGGCCTCGCCGGCTGCGCCAATCTGGAGGAGACCGCAGTCTTCTACACGCCGGTCAGCCCGCAATACTACCCGCCCTTGGAGAAAAAAGCTTTTGTCCCGCTCCTCTCGCAATCGCCGCCCTGGCGCAGCCGGGTCATCGGAAACTTCGACATGGAGACCGATCGCGGTCCGAAATTCGCGCGCGAGGCGCTGCTCTTCAACGCGCGACGGCAGGGGGCGGACGCCGTCGTCATGCGCGGCCTCAAATACGACGTGCGGCGCACGTACAATTACGTCCCGCCATCATGGACCAGCTATCCGGTGACGAATTACTACAACCAGTGGGTGCAGAACAACAAAGGCAAGTGGGTCAACCAGCCGCAGGCTTACACCACGTTCATTCCCATTTACCGTCCGGGCGGTGTCGTGGTGGACGACGTCATGTGGACGCACGTGCGGGCCGACATGGTGGTGCGGCGCGGCAAAAAACCGCTCGCCGTGCCGACGGCCGAACAGATCGAACTGCCGTAGGGAAGTTGAGGGTTGAGGGATGAGAGTGCAGGGAAGAGGGTGTGGGCATGGTCTCCGCGGATAGAAAAACGGGTTGTTTGCTCGGGGCTTTTCTCGGAGATGCCCTTGCCATGCCGGTGCATTGGTATTACGACCGCGCGGCCATGGCGCGCGATTACGGGCGGGTTACCGACCTCGTGGCGCCGAGGAACCCGCACGCGGACAGCATTCTTTGGCGCTCGAGTTACGCTGCGCCGAACGCGAAGGGGGAAATTTTGCATGATCAGGCGAAATTCTGGGGACAGCGCGGCGTGCACTATCACCAATTCCTCCGCGCCGGTGAAAACACGCTCAACATGCAATTGGCGCTCGAGTTGCTGTCCTCGCTGCGCGCCCGCGGTGGATACGACCGCGATGACTATCTGCGGCGCTACGTCGAATTCATGACCGGGCCGGGACATCACGGCGACACCTATGTGGAAGAGTGCCACCGGAATTTTTTCACCAAATACGCGCGCGGGAGAAAGCCGGACGATTGCGGCGGGGAAGACATCCACATCGGCGGACTGGCTCATGTGCCGATCCTGGCTGTGTGGTACGCGCACGACGAGGAGGCGGCGCTGGTCGCCGTGCGCGAGCATGTGCGCGTGACGCATCGCGGGGAACTGATCGAAACAGCGGCGCGCGACCTGACGAAAATGCTCGTCGCCATTCTCAACGGTGCGGAGGTGCGCGCGAGCATCGAGAAATTCGGCAACGGTTGGGTCGGGCGCAAAAAACTCGAGGCCTGGGCGGCGCGCCCCGACGAGGAAGTGGTCGGCGCGATTCTCGGTCCGGCTTGCTATCTGCAGGATTCGTTTCCCGCTTCGCTTTATCTCGCCTGGAAATACGCGGACGACCTCGAGCCGGCGTTGATCGCCAATACCAACTTGGGCGGCGACAATTGCCACCGCGGGATCGTGGTCGGGGCTTTGGTCGGTGCGGGCGGCTCGCCCGTTCCGGAGCGCTGGGCGAGGGGACTTCTTTGCCGGGAGTTGCTGTCGTGAGCCGGAGGGCGTTTCTCTTCGTGTTGCTGCTTGCCGGTTGCGTCAGCACTCCGGAGATTCCGCCGGAAGTCCGCAGGGAGACGCATCGTGTCGGGGCCGGCGGCGAGATTGTCACGGTTGATTTTTATTTCCGCCCGGGTTCGAGGCCGAGGCCGCTGGCGATTGCCGTGCACGGCTTCCTGGCCAACGAAGACCGCATGGCGCACTGGGGTGTCTTGCTCGCGCGGGAGGGATTCATCGTCGCCGTTCCGAACAACCCGACTTACGCCAATGACGATCGCAACACCGCGGCCATCGTTGCTCTGGTCCAAGGCGGACGCGCCGGCCGGTGGCCGATTTCCGCCGTGCCGGACGGCCGCGCGGTCCTCGTCGGTTTCTCCCGCGGCGGATTCGAAACGATTCTGGCCGCGGCCGAACTCGGCGATCGCATCGGCGCGTGGATCGGACTCGATCCGGTCGATCGCAACGCGAAAGGACAAACCGCCGCGACGAAAGTCCGCGCGCCCGGTCTGGCCTTGCTGGCCGATCCGCAGCCGCTCAACGCCAATGGCAACGCCCGCGCCATGCTCGATGCCTACGCCGGTCCGCTCGAAGTCGTCGCCATCCCCGGTGCCGGCCATCTCGACGCAGAGTCGCCGCGGCGCGGAGGGAAGTTTGCGGAATTCGAGAATGCAGCGCTGGGGTTCCTGCGGCAGGTTTTTGCATTGTAGCGGCGGCGGGGACGGCGACGCCACGGCTCAATCCGCTTGAAACGTGACCACGATCGCCCCGCGCAAATCGCCCTCGTGGAAGTCGACGGCTTCGTCCTGCGGGTAATCGCGCCCGATGGCGGCGCGCACGTTCGGGCTGATCTCGTCGCCGCTCCCGTGGCAAGTCAGGCACGCGGACATAACGGGGACAGGGCGGTAGTAGCGGACTTCTTTTGTTCCGTCCTCGGCAGTGAGTTCCTTCATCACGGGCTTCGGCGGAGCAGCGGGATTCCAAGCGTTCAGCCATTCCTCGAGCACGGAGCGGTCGGCGGCGTCGGGCCCGTTGACAGGATTGCGGATGCGCAGGGCGGTGCGGCGGACGTTTTTGACCGAGGGAAATTCTTCGGCCACTTGTGCGGTCAGTGGCAAGGCCTCCAAACGGCAGTAGGCGATGGCGGCTTCGGGACCTTCGGTGGCGATTTTTTCCTGCAAGGTCGTCATCAGGTTCGCGAAGAGGCGACCGGCGACCTCATCGCCGATTTCCTGCGGTGCCGGGCCGGCGGCGAAGGCGGTGACCGCGAGAAAACCGGCGGCTATCCCGATGCGGCGCGGCATCAGGCGAGTTGGCGGAGGATCTTTTTCTCCTCCACTTTGAGTTCGGGCGGGAACTTGGCGCCGAGCGAGACGAAGAACTCGTCGTTGGAATGCACTTGGTCTCCGAGCGTGGCCGGATTTTCGGACATGAGTTCCTCGAAGCGCTTCTCCGGATAGTCCAACCCGCGCCAATCGATGTCGCCGTGGCGCGGCACGACTCCGAGCGGGCTCTCGCGGCCTTCGGCCGTGCCGCGGCATCGTCCGATGATCCAGAGAAGGACGCGGAGATTCTCGCCGAAACCGGGCCAGAAAAATTTGCCGTTGCCGTCCTTGCGGAACCAATTGACGTGGAAAATGCGCGGTTGGTGCGCGCCGAATTTCTGCCCCATGTCCAGCCAGTGGCGGAAATAATCGCCCATGTGGTATCCGCAGAAAGGCAGCATGGCCATCGGGTCGCGGCGCAACGCGCCCACTTTGCCCTCGGCGGCGGCGGTTTGTTCGGAGCTGAGTGTCGCGCCGGTGAAAGTGCCGTGGTTCCAATCGCGCGTCTCGAAAACAAGCGGAATGTCGTTCATGCGGCGCCCGCCGAAAATGATGGCATCGACCGGCACGCCGTCCGGATTTTCCCACTCGGGGTCGATCGACGGACAATTCCGCGCCGGCGCGGTGAAGCGTGAATTCGGATGCGAGGAAGGTTTCCCGCAATCCGGCGTCCAATCCTCGCCCAGCCAGCTGATCAAATGCGCGGGCGGTTCGTCCGTCATGCCCTCCCACCAGACGTCGCCGTCGTCGGTCAGCGCCACATTGGTGAAGATGCTGTCCTTGCGGCAGGATTCCATCGCGTTGGGATTCGTCTTGTAGGACGTGCCGGGCGCCACGCCGAACCATCCGGCCTCGGGATTGATGGCCCGCGGTTTGCCGTCCAGTCCCGGAACAATCCACGCGATATCGTCGCCGACGGTCGTGATCTTGCAGTCTGTGAGCGCGGCGGGCGGGACGAGCATGGCGAAATTGGTTTTGCCGCAGGCGCTCGGGAATGCCGCGGTGACATAACTTTTTTTCCCGTCCGGTGTTTCGATGCCCAGAATGAGCATGTGCTCGGCCATCCAGCCCTCGTCGCGTCCGATGGCCGAGGCAATGCGCAGGGCCAGGCACTTTTTGCCGAGCAAGGCGTTGCCGCCGTAGCCGCTGCCGTAACTCATGATGAGCCGCTCCTCGGGGAAATGGGTGATGAAAGTGTTGTCCGGATCGCAGGGCCACGGGACATCTTTTTTGCCGTCGGCCAACGGATAGCCGACGGAGTGCAGGCATTTGACGAAAAATCCGTCCGCACCGAGCGCCTCGAGCACCTGCTGTCCGATGCGCGTCATGATGCGCATGTTGACCACCACGTAAGGCGAGTCGGTGATTTCCACGCCGATGCGGGCGATCTTCGAGCCGACCGGGCCCATGCTGAAGGGGATGACATACATCGTTCTCCCGCGCATGCACCCGCGGTAAAGCCCGCGCAGCTGGTTCTTCATCGCCGCCGGATCTTCCCAGTTGTTGGTCGGACCGGCATCGTCCTTCGTTTCGCTGCAAATGAAGGTGCGCTTCTCCACGCGGGCCACGTCGCGCGGATCGGAGCGGACAAGGAGGGAGTTCGGGCGCTTCTGTTCGTTCAGCCGGATGGCCGAGCCGGAATCGACCATGAGCTGGCGCAAGCGCTTGTCCTCGGCCTCGGACCCGTCGCACCAGACGACATCCTCCGGTTCGCACAGTTGCCGCACTTCTTCGACCCAATCCAGCAGGGGTTTGTTGGCGGTGGAAGAAATTGCCATGGCTTCATCATTGCTCCGGACCAAGGCGGTTGGCAACGTCCGCCCGTGCCGCTTTTTTTTGAACGTCTCGGCGGGATGATTTGTCGCACATTTCGCACGCGGGCGAAGGTCCGCGCTTCCGGTTTATGATCAGCGTCAAGAATCTGAAGAAAGTGTTCGGGACGAAAGCCGCGGTGGACGGCGTGTCCTTCAATGTCGGGAAAGGGGAAATCCTCGGATTCCTCGGGCCCAATGGCGCGGGCAAATCGACGACCATGCGCATTGTCACCGGGTTTCTTCCGCCGACCTCGGGCGAAGCGCGGGTGGGGGAATTCGACGTCGAGGAACAGCCGGTCGAGGCCAAGCGCCTTATCGGTTACCTTCCGGAAAATGCGCCGTGCTACAGCGACATGACTGTTTCGGGTTTTCTCGGGTTCTGCGGCGAGGCGCGCGGGCTGCGCGGAACGAAACTCAAAGACGCTGTGGACCGCGCCATCGCCACGTGTTTCCTCGAGCCGGTCGTGCACCAGAGCATCGACACGCTCTCGAAGGGCTACCGCCACCGCACCTGCCTGGCCCAATCCATCCTGCACGACCCGCCCGTTCTCGTTCTCGACGAGCCGACCGACGGGCTTGATCCGAACCAGAAACACGAAGTCCGCTCGCTCATCCGGCGCATGGGCAAGGACAAAGCGATCATTTTTTCCACCCACATCCTCGAGGAAGTCGAGGCGGTGTGCACGCGGGCCATCATCATCGACCGCGGGCGCATCGTGGCAAACGGCGCGCCGGAGGAACTCAAGGCGCGGGCCGCGGGTGCAGGGACCATTGTGCTGCGCGCGGCGGACCGGGGGGGCGCTGCGCTGCGGCCATTTTTGGAGAAACTGGAGGGCTGTTCCGCGGTGGAAGTCATCGCCGAACAACCGGCCGCTTTGCGGCTGCGTCCGAAAGACGCGGCCAGTGCCGAGGCCCTGGCCGCACGCGTCCACGAATTGGCCGCGCGCGAAAAATGGAAACTCGTCGAACTGCGCATCGAGGAAGGCCGCCTCGATGATGTCTTCCGTTCGATCACGCTGCCGGACAGCGCACCGGGCAAAGAATCGTGAGGGCCAATCGCCTCATTCATTGTTTTGTAGCGGCGGTCTGCGACCGCCGGAAACTTCCGGCTCAGGCACCGGCGGTCGCAGACCGCCGCTACAATGCTGGCAGGAGAATGAAATGAGCTGCTGCGGGAACATCTGGTCGATTGCCAAGCGGGAACTTTCCGGAACGGTTTCCTCGCCGGTGGCTTATGTCTTTGTCGTCATTTTCCTGCTGCTCTCCTCGTTCTTCACTTTCATGATCGGCGGATTCTTCGAGCGCGGACAGGCCTCGCTTGTTTCGTTCTTCGGATGGCATCCGTGGCTCTATCTTTTCCTCGTGCCGGCCGTGGGCATGCGCATGTGGGCCGAGGAACGCCGCTCGGGCACGATAGAACTTCTCCTTACCCTGCCCATCACCACGTGGCAGGCCATCGCCGGAAAGTTTCTCGCTTACCTCGTCATCATCGCCGTCGCGTTGCTTCTCACCTTTCCCGTTTGGATCACGGTCAACTACCTCGGTGCGCCGGATAACGGAGTGATCTTCGCCGGCTACATCGGCAGCCTGCTCCTCGGTGCATCCTATCTCGCAGTGACGTCGTTCACCTCGGCCCTGACGCGCAACCAGGTGGTCAGCTTCATTCTTGCCGTGGTCATATGCCTCTTTCTCATCCTCTGCGGATGGCCCCCGGTCCTCAATCTGCTCAGCCGCGCGGTCAGCCAGGGTTTCGTCGATCTGGTCGCCTCGTTCAGCTTCATGACGCATTTCGAAAACGTCCAACGCGGCGTCCTCGACCTGCGCGACATCGTGTTCTTTGTTTCCGTCATCGTCTTTTTCCTCTTTGCCACGCACGCCGTGCTTCGCGCGCGGCGTGCCGGTTGATCCGCCATGAAACACCGCAACTGCGAGACACCGCTTTACGCCTTGGCTGCCGTGGCCGCCGTGCTCGTCCTGCTGCTCGGGGCGAACTTCA
>JAFMJK010000066.1 GCA_017853515.1 Chthoniobacterales bacterium
CCCGTCATAGCCTTGGTGAGCCGTTACCTCACCAACAAGCTGATAGGCCGCGAGCCCCTCGAGAAGCGCCAGGTTGCCCCGGCTTTGGCGTCAGGAAGATGTCTTCCTTGGCCACATGCGGTATTAATTCGCCTTTCGGCGAGCTATCCCCCACTTCACGGCAGGTTGCTCACGTGTTACGCACCCGTTCGCCACTAGACTTTTTCCTGTATTGCTACAGGAAAAAATCCCGTTCGACTTGCATGTCTTATCCACGCCGCCAGCGTTCGTTCTGAGCCAGAATCAAACTCTCCGTTGAAAGTTAGCTGGAGCCCTTACGGACCCCAAATTCTGACATAGTATCCCCCGCCGGTTGCTAAGACCGACGGACGACGGACCTTGCGGTCCAATTTATGTCGCATAAAAAAACTGCTGACGATAACCCACAATTCAATTTTTGTGGTTACCCTCTGATTTTACTTTCAGAGTCAGGATTTCAAAAATCTTCGTGCGTTCTCTCCGGGCGCGCAACGAGCGGGAAGGTTTTGGCCTTGCTGCTCCCTGCTACCGATGGAAAGAACGCGAACCGATTAGTTCGGTCCCCATCAAAGGGGATGGAGAGATTGCCAGAAGTTCGCGCAGAGTCAACCGCCTTTTTGAAAAAATCTTAAAATTTTTTCCAGGCTCCCCTGCGGGCCGGATCTCCAAGTTCGTAGGATATCTGACAGGTCATTCAAACGAACGTTCAAAAAATCTTTTCCGGACCCCCATTTTGGCCGTTTTTCTTCTGTTAGGCCGCCCTTGCCCTTGCGTCGGCCCTTTGCCACCTTGGCCCCTTTCCTGTCGTGACCCTCCCCAACCAACTCACCATCGTCCGCCTCTTTCTCACCATTCTTTTTGTCGCGGCGCGGGAAAGCGGCATGGCCTGGGGAGCGACCGTCGCCGCCGTCGCCTTCGGTTTGGCCGTTCTTTCCGATTACCTCGACGGGCTCATCGCGCGTCGCATGCAGTGCGAGACAGATTTCGGCCGGTTGATGGATCCGCTCGCGGACAAAGTTCTCATCGCCGCCGCGCTCGTTTGCCTCGCTTGGTCGCACGACATTCCCGCGTGGGCCGCGATCATTTTGATCTCGCGCGACTTTCTCATCACTGGGTTGCGTCAACTGGCGCTCTCGCACGGCACCGTCCTCGCCGCCGATCCCGCCGGAAAAACCAAGACCGCATCGCAAATGATCATGATCGGGTTTTTCCTCCTGCGCGACGCGATCGGCGAATGCATGGGCATTGCTAATTCGCCCGCGTGGGTCATCAGCACCGGCCAAGTTCTCATCGCTGCGAGCGTGATCCTCTCGATCTACTCCGGATGGCGCTACGCCAGCGCGCACTGGCATGTCGTCGTGCGCAGCGGAAAAAGAGTGTAGCGGCGGCGTCCCCGCCGCCGGCCGTTCGATCAATTCGCCGCCGAGGACGGCGGCGCTACATTCAAGCCTTCGCGCCGATTTTTCCCAAAGCATTCTCGCCCGGCAGGCACGGCAACTGCTATCAGACAGGGTCGGCACGTTTTGTGGCCATTCGACCAACATGACAAAAGCACTCCCGCACGAAGAGCGTCTGGCCATCGGTTTCGCCAAAATCGAAACCGATCTGGATTTCCTCATGCAGTGCTTCCGTGAAGTGCTGGTGAGCCTCGGACAACAGGACATCGCCGACCGTCTGCCGTGGAGCAGATCGGACGATTCCCGTCCGGCATCCGATGATTTTCCCCAGCGTCTGGCCCACGCCTACTCGATCGCGTTCCACCTGCTCAACATGGTCGAGGAAAACACGGCCACCCAAATGCGCCGCGCCAGCGAAACGGCCAACGGTCTCGCCTCCGAGCCCGGACTTTGGGGACAGCAACTCAAGCAGCTGCTCGAAGCCGGCCACACCGCGGACGAAATCACCACGTGGTTGCCCTGGCTTCGCGTCGAGCCCGTGTTGACCGCCCACCCCACCGAGGCCAAGCGCCGCACCGTTCTCGACCAACACCGGCAACTTTATCTCCTTCTGGTGCAGCTGGAGAACACCATGTGGACGCCCGCGGAGCGTCACGAACTGCGCGAAGAAATCAAAACCGCGCTCGAGCGCCTCTGGCGCACCGGTGAGATGTTCCTCGACAAGCCGACCGTTGAAATGGAACGCGCCGGCGTTCTGCACCACTTGGTCAATGTCTTCCCCGAAGCTTTGCGCCGCGTCGATCGGCGGTTGCGCGAAGCATGGGAAGCTGTCGGACTCGATCGGCAACAGATCGATCATCCCGGCATTCTGCCGCGATTGCGCTTCGGCACCTGGGTCGGCGGTGATCGCGACGGACATCCCCTCGTCACGCCCGAAGTCACCGCGTGCAGTCTCGATGATTACCGGCTGCACGGGCTGATCATGTTGCATGGTCGCCTGCAAAAACTTGGCGCGGCCATGAGCCTCTCCGTTCTTTTGCAAGAACCACCGACACTCCTCATGTCCGCACTGCGCGAAGCCGGACACGAGAGCGGGCGGGAGCCGTGGCGGGAGTTCGTCAATTTGATGATCGACCGCCTGCCGGTGACCGAAGGTGCGGGCACTCGCGGACTGGTGTTGCACGACCTTCCCGGCACCTACCGTCATTCGTCCGAGTTGGAACGCGACTTGCGCCAACTGCGCGAGAGTCTCTTGGCTATCGGCGCTCGTCGTCTGGTCGAATCCGACATCGATCCCCTCCTGCGCATCGTCGAAGTTTTCGGTTTCCACCTCGCCGCCCTCGACATCCGGCAAAACAGCGCGTTCCACGACAGCGCCATGGAACAAATCCTTGCCGCGGCGGCCGAGAAGAGGACGGATTTCTCCGCGTGGACCGAGGAAGAGCGCCTCGCCTTTTTTCAAGAGCGCCTCTCGCGTCCGGACAACCTCCTCCAGAATGGCAATCTCTCCGGCCCGGAAGCCGTTGCCGTGCTCGGCACCTATCGCGCGCTGGCCGACCACGTGCGACGCTACGGCACCAAAGGCGTCGGCGCATCCATCGTCAGCATGACGCGCAACGTTTCCGATCTGCTCGCCGTTTATTTCTTCGCCAAGGAAGCGGGCCTCACGGAATGGAAATCCTACGGTCTGGTCTGTCCGCTTCCTGTCGTTCCGCTTTTCGAAACGATCGATGACCTTGAGCACGCCCCGCGCATCATGTCCGGCTTTCTCGATCATCCGGTCACGCGGGCCAGTCTGCGCTGGTTGCACGACAATTTGCTGACGCGGCGCGGCGAGCGACTCGGCCGCGCCCTGACCGAACCCGAAGGCGAACTCCGTCCCAGCCAGCAGGTCATGATCGGCTACAGCGACAGCAACAAAGACGGCGGTATCCTTGCCAGCCAGTGGGCTTTGCACCGCGCGCAAGAGGGGATCAGCCGGAGCGCTGCCGATCGCGGCACGCGGGTGCGTTTTTTCCACGGGCGCGGCGGCACGATCAGCCGCGGGGCCGGTCCGACCCACCGCTTTCTCGAGTCTTTGCCGCCCGACACGCTCTACGGTGATCTGCGCATCACCGAGCAGGGCGAGTCCGTAGCGCAGAAATTTGCCAACCCCGTCACGGCCACTTTCAATCTCGAACTCCTCCTCGCCGGTGCTTGCCGGTTTTCCGTCGCTCCCGCGCCGGGTGCGCCGGAAAGCGACCTGGAGGAAATCATGACGCGCTTGGTCGAGGCCAGCCGCAAAGCCTATCGCGAACTCCTCGAAACCGAGGGGTTCATGGATTTTTACCGCGAAGCCACGCCGATCGATGTGCTCGAGGCGAGCAGCATCGGTTCGCGTCCGTCGCGCCGCACCGGCGCACGCACCTTGGCCGATCTGCGCGCCATCCCATGGGTTTTCAGCTGGTCGCAAAGCCGTTTTTTCTTGCCCGGTTGGTTCGGCGTCGGCTCCGCGTTCGAGTCGTTGCAGCGCGAAGATCCGGTCGGTGCAAGGCGCCTCGCCGCCGCCGTGCCGCACTGGCCGTTTCTTCGCTACGTGCTGACAAATGTCGAAACGAGCTTCGCCGCGGCCGACCCGTTGATCATGGAGGCATACGCCGGACTCGTGATGGACGAAAAAGTGCGCGAGGCCGTTCTTCCGCGCATCCACGCGGAATTCGAACGCACTGAAAAAGCGATCGCCGAAGTCTTTGGTCGTCCGTCACAAGAACGACGTCCACGTTTCGCCCGCAGCACGGAACGGCGCGCCGGTGCACTGGAAGTTCTGCACATGCGCCAAATCGCCCTGCTGAAAGAATGGCGCCAACAAGTCGCCGACAACCGCACCGACATGGCCGACGATACCCTCATCGATCTTCTGCAAACGGTGAACGCCATCGCCGGCGGCCTGCGCACGACGGGGTAAAGTCGCTTGGGCGCCGGGGACGGCGCCTCTACATTATGTAGCGTCGGCGTCCCCGCCGACGAATCGATGAGCGAACAGCTCTACGCTTTGGCAATAAACTCCCGCGCTGCAGTCAGGGCATTGGCAAGTTTTGCCGCGTCCTTTCCTCCGCCGCGCGCATTGTCCGGCTTGCCGCCGCCCTTGCCGCCGACCACCGGCGCAATGGTCTGAATAATTTTGCCTGCGGAAATTTTCGCCGTGTGCTCTTTGCCGACGGCGGCGACGAGTGCGACGGCGCCGCCTGAAACACCACCAAGAACGATCACGCCGCCGAACTTTCCTTTCAGCGCATCGGCGGCCGACTGCAACGTGTCTCCCTCGGCTTCACCCAAGTCGGCGATCACGGAGGGAATTCCGTTGATTGTCTCCGCTTTGGCCGCGAGTTCCGAGGCGAGCGAAGCCGCCTCGCGTTGCCGCGCCGACTTCAGCGCCTTTTCCGTTTCCTTCTGCTGCGCGATAAATGCGTCGAGTTTCTTCTCCAAATCGGCGAGCGGTGATCCGAGTTTGGCCGCGACTGATTTCAGGCGCTCGCGGTCCGATTCCGCCGCGCGGCGCGCCTCGTCGCCGGCCACCGCTTCAATGCGGCGGATTCCGGCCGCGACAGCTCCCTCGCCCGTGATCCGAAACAGTCCGATCTCCCCCGTGCCGCGCACATGCGTGCCGCCACAAAGCTCCATGCTGTAGCCGTCGAGAGCGCCGGATTTCCCGCCGATCTGCACGACGCGCACGCGATCGCCGTATTTGTCGCCGAAGAACTGCATCACATCACCGCGCCCCCGCACGTCGGCATAAGCGACTTCGCTCCAGCTCACCGGCGCATTCTCCAGAATCTTTTCATTCACCAATCTTTCAACCGCCGCCACCTGCTCCGGAGTGAGCGCGGCACTGCTGAAGTCGAAGGTGAGCTTATCCGGTCCGACGTAGCTGCCTTTCTGCACGGCTTCGCGGCTGACCACTTCATGGAGGGCCCAGTGCAGCAGGTGCGTCACGGAGTGATGGCGCTGGATGGCCGCGCGGCGCGGCGCATCGACGCAAAGTTCAACCTCTTTTCCGACTTCCGGTGCATCGTCACCGTCGAGCACATGGAGCCAGACATCGCCGGCCTTCTGCGTGTTGGCGATGCGCCAGAGATTCGAGCCGGATCGCAGTTCGCCGCTGTCGCCGACTTGTCCGCCCATCTCGGCGTAGCAAGTGCTGGAATCGAGAACGACGGCCAGCTTGCCTTTGAGATCGACGATTTCGGAAACTTTGGCCGTCACCGCCATGTTGTCGTAACCGGTGAAATGTGTCGGCTGCTTGGTGGAAATTTCCGAGACGGTGATGACTTGTTTCTTCTGCGCGGCGCGTGCCCGGGTGCGCTGCTCTTCCATCAGCTTCTCGAAGCCCGCCGTGTCGACGGACAGACCGCGCTCGCGCGCCATCAGTTCGGTGAGATCGAGAGGGAAGCCCTGCTCGTCGTAGAGGCGGAAGGCGAAAGCGCCCGAGATTTGGCCGGAAGCACCGACACGGTCCGCTTCGGTTTCGAAGAGGGCGATACCCTTGTCCAACGTGCGGTTGAAAGCCTCCTCCTCGCCCTTCAGCACTTGTTCCACGTGCCCCTGCTTCGCGCGCAACTCGGGAAAGACATCGCCCATGGTCTGCGCGAGAACGCCGGTAAGTTTGTGGAAAAACGGCTGGTGGAATCCGAGCGTGCGACCGTAGCGCACGGCGCGGCGCAGGATGCGGCGCAGGACGTAATTGCGGTCGCTGTTGCCCGGCGCGATGCCGTCGGCCACGGCGAAGCTGAGCGTTCGCGCATGGTCGGCGATGACGCGGAAAGCGATGTCGATTTTCTCCTGCTCGCTGTGCCCGGTCGATCCGGCCTCGGGCAATGTCGACCCGTATTTCCTGCCGCTCAGCTTTTCGATCTCGGCGAAGAGCGGACGGAAAACGTCGGTCTCGTAGTTGGAGACGCGGGCGTTGGAAAATTCGGTGAAACCTTTTGTCCCTTGCACCACGGCGCAGACGCGCTCGAAGCCCATGCCGGTGTCGACATGACGTGCGGGAAGCGCCGTGAACGTGCCGTCCGGGTTGGCGTTGAACTGGATGAAGACGAGATTCCAGATCTCGATGCACTCGGCCGTGCCTTTGTTGACCAGCGCTCCCTTTGTGTCGCCTTGCGGAGTGAGGTCGACATGCAGTTCCGAGCACGGACCGCACGGACCCGTGTCGCCCATCATCCAGAAATTGTCTTTCTTGTTGCCGGGCACGATGTGGACCTGCGGATCGAGTCCGGCGGCGCGGAAATGCACCGCCCAATGGTCCCACGCCTCCTGGTCGAACTCGCTCGGGTCGCCCGGGCCCGGCGAATAAACGGTGGCATAGAGGCGCGAAGCGGGAAATTTCCAACGATCGATGAGCAGCTCCCAAGCCCAGTCGATGGCCTCTTTTTTGAAGTAATCGCCGAAGCTCCAATTCCCGAGCATCTCGAAGAACGTGTGGTGGTAGGTATCGAGCCCGACATCCTCGAGATCGTTGTGCTTGCCGCCGGCACGGATGCATTTTTGCGTGTCGGCCGCGCGCGTGTCCGATCCGGCAATGGCGCCCGGGAAGCGCGAGACATCGGGCTTCGCATTGCCGAGAAAAATCGGGACGAACTGGTTCATCCCCGCGTTGGTGAACAGCAGGTTCGGCGAGTCGGGCATCAAGCTCGAGGAAGGCACGATGGAGTGCCGCTTCCCGCGGAAAAAATCGAGGAAGCTCTGACGGATTTCGTGACCGGTCGGAATGTGCGCCATAACGGGCCGCCCAATCTAACGCCTGCCGCGCCGCGGACAAGCACGCCCTAGGCCGGAGCTTCGCTTGCGGCCATTTTTCGCGCGTGCTTCTCCATGAGGCGGTTGAGCCGCATGAAGGCCCGGCGGGCGGATTCGATATCGGGTTCGTCGGCCAGACGTTTGGCGCATTTGGCGATTTCCGGCGCGGAGGAGGCGAAAGTGCGCGCGATGACGTCGGCCTGCGCAGGAATGCCATCCATCGACCCGCGGCTCAATGTTTCGCGGATGACCTCATAAGCGCCGATCGCCGCGATCACCTCGGGCGGCACGGAGGCGAACTCCTCGTTTTGCAAGTAGGGACAAGCGGGCAATTTTTCCGGCGCGGCATCGCGCTTCATCCACGGCCCGAGAAACATGAGCGCGGCACCGACGATGAGAAAGCAAACCAGTCCGACCGTGATGACCCGGCCGAGCATGCTCAGTGCCGGGCGGCGCGTCCGCGAACAATCGTGCGGGCCAACTCGAGATCCGACGGGAAGGTCATCTTGCCGTTCCATCCGCGAGTGTCGACCAGCGCGACCGGGGCGCCCGCGGCTTGGACCGCGGAAGTTTCATCGCTGACGTAACCGCCGGTGGCGATCACCTCCGCATACGCCTGCCGCAGCAGGTCTGCGCGGAAGGCCTGCGGCGTTTCGACCGCCCAGAGATTCTTCCGGTCAACCGATTCGATGATGAATTCCTCGTCGTTGATGCGTTTGAGCGTGTCGGTGACGGGGCGGGCGCAGGCCGCGGCTCCGTTGTTGCGCGCGCTGTCGAGGCAGCGGTCGATCATCTCGCAGGTGACGAGAGGGCGCGCGGCATCGTGAACAATGATCATCGCGACTTCTTCGGGAACGCTGGCCAGTCCCTCCGCGACGGAAAGATGCCGGTGTGCACCGCCCGCGACGATCGAGTGCAATTTTTTCGGCGACGCATCGCGCGCGATTTTTTCCAACTCGCTCTGCGCGCTGGCCGCGCAGACGAGGACAATCGCATCGACGGCGGGGCAATCATTGAAAGCGGCCATCGTCCAGGCGACAACGGGACGTCCTTCGAGATCGGCGGTGAGTTTGTTGAAGCCCATGCGCCGGCTCGAGCCGCCGGCCACGATCACGGCCCAAACGGTCCCCTTCTTCTTCATGACGCGCGGCTTAGGCAAGTTGCTTGAGCACCTCCGCGTTGACTGCCTTGCCGTCGGTGCGACCCGCCGCCTTCGCCATCACCACTTTCATCACCGCGCCCATCTGGGCTTTGCCCGTGGCGCCCGTCTCGGCGATGGCATCCCGGACCAACGCCGCCAACTCGTCCGCGGAGAGCGAGGCGGGCAGGTAAGATTCGAGCAGGGCGATCTCGGTTTTTTCCTTGGCCGCCTGCTCGTCGCGTCCCCCCTTGGCGAATCCTTCCACGGCGTCCTGGCACTGCTTGATGCGTTTGCGGATCACATTGATCACATCGGTATCGGCCAGATCCGCCTCGGAGCCGGCGCCTTTTTCGATCACGGCGTATTTGAGCGACGACTTGAGCATGCGCAGGGCGCCGAGCTTGTCGGCCTCCTTGGCTTTCATCGCTTCCTTGATGTCCAGGTCGATTTTTGCGGTCAGACTCATGGCCGGAGATTAAATTTCGCCCGCGCGGGGGGCCAGAGATTTCGGGCGGGGACATTGCCGCGGTGCCGCCGCTCCAGTAATTTATCGGCCAAGGTGAGCGTTCCTCCCCGCAAAATCGAGATTCTGGGCACGCCGGTGGCCGTGGTCGATTACGACTCGGCCATCGGGGAGAGCAAGCGCCTGGCCGGATCAGGGCGACCGGCCGCAGTCTCGGCCAGCAACACGCACATCATAGCGCTCGCACGGCACAAAGCGGATTTCGGCCGCGTCATGCGCAAGTTCGACCTCGTGCTGCCGGACGGCATGCCTCTGCGGTGGACGCTCAACGCCAAAGGCGCCGGCCTCCGCGATCGCGTTTACGGACCGTATTTCATGGAGAAAATGATCCGCGCCACGCCGAAGCCATGGCGGCATTTTCTCTTCGGCGGGACGGAGAAGACGTTGCGCGAACTGCAGGAGCACCTGCGCGAAATCCAACCGGACGTCGATATCGCCGGGACACATGCTCCGCCTTTCCGCGCGTGGGACGAGGAGGACGGGAAAGAATTCGCGCGCAAGATCACCGAGTCGAAGGCGGACTTTGTCTGGGTGGCCTTGGGCGGCGAACGCCAGGAAAAGTGGATCGTCGAAAATATCGGGCGTCACCAACGCGGAGTTTTTTTCGCGGTGGGCGATGCATTCGCGCTCCTTGCCGGCGAGCGCGCCTTCGCCCCCGCTTGGATGCAGCGTCTCGGGATCACTTGGGCTTACCGTCTGTGGCAGGAGCCGCGGCGCTTGTGGAAGCGCTATGCGCGATTCAACTCCCTCTTTGTCTGGTATACCCTGCGCGATGCCCTGCTCGGCACGCCGGACGGCAGACGTTCCGAGCGAGGCATGCCGAGCATCGCTTTTCTCGGATCGCGCGGCGTTCCCGCGCGCTACTCCGGATTCGAAGTTGTGGTGGAGGAACTGGGCAAGCGCCTCGCCGCCCAGGGACACGATGTCACCGTGTACAATCGCCTGCCGAACTTCGGTCCGCCGCAGCCCGTGTGGGAAGGAATGAAGATCATCGGTCTGCCCACCATCCCGACGAAAAGTCTCGATACCATCGTGCACACGACACTCTCCATGTTCGACGCGATGCGCCGGCAATTCGACATCATCTACCTCTGCGGGGTGGGCAACGCGATTCTCGGGCGCCTGGCCCGCGCGGCCGGCATGAAGGTCGTCATCAACGTCGACGGAGCGGACTTCCGCCGCAAAAAGTGGCGCGGCTTCGCCCGATCATGGCTGCAGAGAAGCGAACGCTGGGCCATCGACTCGGCCGATTGTGTCATTGCCG
>JAFMJK010000067.1 GCA_017853515.1 Chthoniobacterales bacterium
CGCGTGTCCGTTGGAAAGAGAGCGGACGAGCGAGCCGCTCATCCCTACCTCAAGTAACAAAGCCTAAAATCTTTCGGGACTTGGTATAAGCACTGCTCCCGTGAAGAACCGCACCCTCCCGCGCCTGCCACTCGCCGGCCTCGCGTTTTGCGCCATCGCCGGCATCGCCGCGGGAGAATGGATCGCACCTGATCCGGCGTGGACGGCGCTCGTTGCCATCGTGGCTCTGCTCGCAGCGTGGCGCAGTCCGAACGCGCTCTGGGCCGCGGTCATCGCGGTCTTTGCCGCAGTCCATGTCTGGCAGTGGCAGGAGAACCCCTCGCGGCTGTGGGCCGAGGCGGCGGCCTCCGCACCGCGCGCCGTGCAAGTCACCGGGATCCTGATCGACGAACCCGTGCCGGTCGAAGGCAGCGCGGACCGCTGGCGCGCGCGCCTGCGCACCGAAAAATGGAAGATCGACGGACGCGAGGTGAGCCAGAAATCGGACCTCACCGTGCGCTGGCGCAGCGAAAAGCCTCCGCGCTATGGCGACCGCTGGATGATCGAGGGCATCGTCGCGCGCCCGCAACCGCCGCGCAATCCGGGTGAGTTCAATGCCGTCACCTGGCTCGGACGCCAGGGAATATTCCTCGAGCTGCGCGGACGCGAGGCGGACGCATCCCGGCTTCTCGCCCGAAACCAAGGTTTGCCGATCAAGGCTGCGGCGCTGCAGGCACGCGCCAGTATTCTGCAAACGCTGGGTCTGGGTTTGGAGGACGCGCCGACCATTCGCGCCCTCATCGCCGCCATCACGCTCGGGGCGCGCGATGACGCGGCCGAGGAATTCAACGCCGCCTTTCGTCAGACCGGAACCCTTCATCTTTTTTCCGTCAGCGGATTGCACGTCGGCATGTTCGCTTTGCTGCTCTGGATGGTGCTGCAGCCGATGCGTGTTCCGCGGCGCGCGGCGGTGTTCATCATCGTGCCGATGCTTTTTTTCTACTCGCTCGTCACGGGAGCCGCACCTTCCAGCCTGCGGGCCGCGACCATGATCTCGCTCGTGCTCGGCGCGCTGCTTATCGACCGGGCGCCGTCGACGGGGAACAGCCTCGCCGCGGCCGCGCTGCTCCTCCTCGGCTTCGATACCAACCAACTCTTCCAGCCCGGTTTCCAACTCTCCTTTCTCGTCGTCGGCACGCTTCTTTTGCTCACTCCGTCCATCGACCGGAGGCTGGCGCGCGTCTTCTGCCCCGATCCCTTCATCCCGCGACGCCTCTACAATCAGGCCCGCAAACTGCAGCATTCCGCCGGACGCGCTCTCGCCGCGACCCTCGCCGTTTCGCTGGCTGCGTTTGCCGGCGGACTTCCCCTCACCGCCGCCTACTTCCATCTCCTGCCGCTCGTTTCCGTCGCGGCCAACATGGTCGCGGTTCCCCTCGCCTTCTGCGTTCTCGCCCTCGGCATGCTTTCCGTGCTCGCGGGAATGGCGAGCAATGCGCTGGCCGCCGTATTCAACGCGGCCAACTGGGGGGTCACCTCGATTCTCCTCGCCTTCGTCCAATGGGCCGCCGCTCTGCCCGGCGCTTACCTCTCGCTGCCGCCGGCTTGGCTGCGTCCGCCGGCACAAATCACCGTCTTCGATCTGGGCACCGGCGGCGCGCAACTTTTGCTCACCCGTCACAACGCGTGGCTTTTCGATGCGGGCAGCGCGCGCGACTTCGCCGCCGTCATCGAACCCGCCATGCGGGCCGAAGGCGTGAGGAAACTCGACGCTTTCGTTCTCACCCACGGCGACGCCGAGCACGCCGGTGGCGCCTTGGAAATGGCGGAGTTTTTTCGGCCCTCTTCGATCATGGACTCGACCCTGCGCGACCGCTCCACGGCGCGGCGCGCCTTTCACCAGATGCTGCGCGGACAAAACAAAGCGAAGCATCTCGTTCTTCCGGAGGAGACCGCCGCGTTGGGTGACGACTCCTCGGTCACTTTTCTCCATCCGGCCGCCGGGACACCCGGACGAACGGCGGACGACCAATGCGTGGTCGCGCGCATCGATTGCGGGCCGCTGCGCACCTTGCTCATGTCCGACTCGGGCGCGGAAACCGAAGCAACGTTGCTCCGCGGGGATCGCGAGGATCTGCGCGCGGACATCCTCGTGCTCGGACGCCACGCGGAGGACCTGTTCGCCAAGGAGGAATTTCTCGCCGCGGTGCGGCCGCGCGTGGTGGTGCTGGCTGCTCCCGATCCGTTCCGCGAAGGAAGCGACGAACCCGCGCTGCGCGGGCGACTCTCCGCCACGGGCGCGGAGATCTTCGATCAACAGCAGTGCGGCGCGGTGACCATAACTTTCCACCAAGGGCACGCGGAGATTCGCGGCTTCCTCGACGGCAGGTCGGTGGAAATGCCGCCGCGCTGAGCCTAAAAATCTTTGACTCCTCACAGGCCAGCACCGTATCTATATCTGCATATTGTTTATGAGAATCAGTTCATTATTGTTTTTAGGTCCCTTGATGGCAATGACTTTCAACGCAGCAGCGCATGGCCCGAGCCACGTGCACAGTTCCGGGGATCGCGCCGTGCTGGCCGAGGCAGTCGACGTGCAGGAGACCGGGATTCCGGTCGAAGCTGCGGACTCCGACCGCGCCTGGGGCGTGTCTTTGACCACTGGCTGGGAGAGTCGCCACGTCCACTACGGGGTCGATGAATCCGGCCCGTCCGGTGCTTACGTCAACGAAATCGGCGGCCGCATCGGCGACTTTTCGGTCAATGTCTGGAACGGCTTCGGTCTGGGCAACCAGTTGGTCGAGTGGGACTTCACCGCCGGCTACAACATCGACGCCGGCCCCCTCTTCATCGTTCCTGGATACAACTTCCGCTACGTGCCCAGCCAAAATGAGGACCAACACGCCCACGGACACGAGGAAGAGGACGGACACTACGAGGAGAAATCTGGCGGCCATGCGCACAACACCTACGCCAACGAATTGTTTGTCATGGTTGGAACGACGGCCATTCCCTACGTCACTCCCAGCGCCGTATTCATCTGGGATCTGAACAACAACCCGGGCGGGTTCCTCGAGTTCCGTTTGGACGGCGAAGTGCCCGTCTATAAAGACGTGATCAGCCTGCAACCCTACGCGCTGCTCGGCCTCAACTTCGGCTACAACACAGCCGAGGTTTACGGCCTGAACAACTTCCAATTCGGCCTGCAAGGCACGGTTGCGATCAACAAATACGTTTCCGCCTTCGCCGGCGTGAACTATTCCGTCCCGCTCGAAGCGCTCGATGCCATCGACCAGGACAATGTCGTCTGGGTCAACGTCGGCCTGAGCTTCGCTTACTGAGCGGGCAATTCGGCGCGAATCGGCGCGATCAGCGCGTATTCGCCCGGGGCCAGAAGATTGGCATCGATGGCCGCCACCGCGGCCCGGGCGCGTTGGGCATCGCCGTTGGCATGGAGCACGGCCGCGATGACCGCGAGTTGTCCATGCGGCAGACGGTCGGCGAAAACCGTGATGTCGTCGAAAGCCTGCAGCGCCTCGGACGCTTTCCCGTGATCGAGCAGGTTGAGGGCGTGCGTGATGCGGAAAGTGACATTGGACGGCTCGGCGTCGCATGCCGCGGAAGTTTCCGCCAGATCCGCTTTGCTTCCCTCGAGCAATCCGCGGTAGCGCGCGTAGTCCTGGACCGAAGCGCTCTGCGGCGATGCGGATTGCGCACGCTCGAAAGCGGAACCGAGCAAAGAAGCTTTTCCGTTCCGGCTGAAACGGTCGCGCGCCACGCGGAAGGCGTAATCGGACAATGAGGGATCGCCGCAAAGCTCGCCCAGTTTCTCGTCCACCACGCGACCGCCACCCAAGGCATCGCCGGTGGTCAGGATTATTTCGAGCCTCCCATTTTTCGCCGCGGCAACCATCGCCTCGCCAAGGGCCTCGGCTCCCTTCGCGTCGTGGTCGCGCGCGTATTCCGCGCGCGCCTTGACGGAAAATTTCACGTCGTCGTCCACGTTGCCGCCCGACTCCACCGCGGCGAGGATCGCATCGTGATTCCCCGTGGCGAAGAGCGCTTCGGTGCGCGCGCCGAATGCGGCGGTGGATTCGCCGGCTTCCTGCGAAGTGATCATGGCCAGCGCCTCCTTCGGCATCCCCGCGCCGGTCAGCCAGAGCGCATAGGCCGCACGGCGCTCGAGCGGCGCGGCGTCGAAGACGGGACGCAGCTGTTCGTGGATCTGTTGCGGCGTCTTTTGTCCGGAGCGCAACAGGACTGCGGCGGCGGGCAGCAATGCGGCGTTGGCCGTTTCGACATTCTCCATCGCCACATTCGCCCAGCGGAGCCGGTCTTCCGGCGCGGCCATCATCTCGTTGAGCGCGAAAGCAAGCGCCTCGTTGCGCTGCGGCGTGTCGAGCAAATCGTCGACAATCTCGACCGCCTCGGCCGATCCGGCGACGGCCGCGGCGCTCGGCGTGGCGCCCTCGCGGAATTCGGGGCGGTAACGCTGGACGAGCAGGCGGGCCAGATTGCGTTTCAATGCGGGCTCGCCGGAGGCCGCGACCGCCGCACGAGCCTCGACGATGGCGCGATCAATATCTCCACGGCGCAACTTGCGGGCCGCCCGCAGTTCACCGGCCTCCGAAACCTTGTCCGTTTTTTCGAGATCGGCAACGGCCTGTTCGAATTGCTCATCGGTTCCGTGGCGCAGTGCAGCGGAGGCGCGCGCCGAAAGGTCCTCCGGCGTCAGCTGGGTTTGTCCGGCGAGCTTCTGCAAATGGTCGAGCGCCTCCGGTCGGCCGAATCCCGCCTCGATCAGCGCAGCCGCGCGCAACACTTCGGGGTCATCGCTGCGCAAATCCTTGGCCGAGCTGATCTGCAACCACGCCATGCGGTAGTTGCCGCGTTCGAAATTTTCCTTGGCCTTGCCCGCAAGATCCCTCGCCCGCCAGCCGGTGAAAACGTGGTACCCCCCCGCCCCGACCGCGGCGAGCGCGACCAAGGCAACCGCGACGATGGCCGCCGCGCGCAAGACGAACCGGCGGCGGCGGCTTTTGCTCGAACTTGAACTCATGGAGGCCGATAACTCTCCGCTGGATTTCATCCAGCGTAAAGCACAGGTCGCGCTGTCCCCGACCCCGCCACGCGTCACTCCCGGCTCTTCACCGCGCCGCCAGCATGGCAAGGCTGGAGCGGCATTGGAAAAGTTGTAGCCGCTGCTCCGGGCGAAGTCCCGCCCATGACCTTGGGTCATGGGCGCGCAGCAGGGCTGTTATACCAGACCAGAAAAGGATCTGGACTTTCGAACAAGGTTTTGAGGGTAGGGACACGCGGCTCGCGTGTCCGTTGGAAAGAGAGCGGACGAGCGAGCCGCTCATCCCTACCTCAAGTAACAAAGTCTGAAATCTTGGGGGACTTGGTATTACCGTCGTACGCGTCCAACCCGTCCGCGCGGCGCCCGTGGAAAATCACGGCTGCAGAACAACTTAAATTGCCCTAGTACCACCAATCCCTCTGTCCGGATTTTTTCGGCGCGGCGGCGGCGGGGCGCGGCGCTTCGTCCGCGCCGGGTTTTTCCAGCAGGTGCGCGGGAATTTCCGCGACGAAACGCGAGCGCCTTTGGAACGGTTCGCCGTAGCCGCTGTTCAAACGGATGAGCGGATAACAAAGGTGCAAGTGGTCGCGCCCGCGCGTGATGGCGACATAAAACAGCCGCCGCTCTTCCTCGAGCGATTCGGGTTTTTCCAGCGAACGCGAACCCGGGAACATTCCCTCGGTGAGCCAAATGACAAAGACCGCGCGCCACTCGAGACCCTTGGCTTGGTGCACGGACGAAAGCACAACGCGGTCGGTGTCGGTATCCTGACGCGCGCCCGCGCCGTCCACGTTGGTGAGAAGCGCGATCTGGGCGAGGAATTCCTCGAGCGAGGCGAATTGCCGCGCATAGCCGGCCAGGGTGCGCAGGTCTTCGCGCCGGTTCTCGTAGTTGGCGAACTCCGCCTTCATGTAATCCTCGTAGACCGCTTCCATCACCGTCTCGATGGCCAGATCGGGGGCGACCGGTTTGCGCTCCGGGGCGATCTCGTCGAGCGTGGCGGCCAACTGCTCCCAGACCTTGGCCGCGCGGGCCGGCGGTTTGGCCATGCGGAGCACTTCACCGAAAGGCGCGGCGGATTCGGCGCCCGCTTTGACGATATTCCACAAGCTGTCCGCGGTTTTCTCCCCCACCCCGGGCAAGAGGCGCACCATGCGTCGGAAGGCGGTTTCGTCGCTCGGATTGAGCGCGAATTTCAAGAATGCCGCGACATCTTTGACATGCGCCTGCTCGAAAAAACGCAATCCGCTCGTCACCTCGAAGGGAATGCCGCGACGGGTCAGTTCGAGTTGGATTTCCATCGAATGGAAATGCGCGCGGTAGAGCACGGCCATCTCGCGGAACTCGAGGCCCTGGCGGTTCAATTCGAGAATCTGCTGCGCGACATAGGCCGCCTGGTCGTTGTTGGTCGGCGTCTCGGCCAGCGCGGGGCGCCCGCCCTGCTTCCGCCACGCGCGGAGGTTTTTCTCGAACTGGCGCGCGTTGCCTTTGATCGCCGCATTGGCCACGTCGAGAATCCCGGGGACGCTGCGGTAATTCGTCTCGATGCGGTAGGTCTGCGCGCCGGCGTAGCGGTCGGGAAACTTGAGGATGTTTTCGAAATTCGCCCCGCGCCACGAATAGATCGACTGCGCGTCGTCGCCGACGACCATGATATTCCCGTGCTTCGACCCGAGCATGTGCACCAGCTCGGCCTGCACGAGGTTGGTGTCCTGGTATTCGTCGACAAGCACATGGCGGAACTGCTCGCGGTAGTGTTCCCCGATCTCGGGATGCTCGCGCAGCAGCTGGTTCGTGCGGATGAGCAGATCGTCGAAATCCATCGCGTTGGCCGCCACCTTGCGTTTCTCGTAAGCGGCGCGCACCGAAATGATCGCGTCCGAAATGCCCTCGAAATATCCGAAGCGGTCGTGCACGAGGACATCGAGCGGATCGCCGGTGTTCGACGAGAGCGAGAACAACTCGGCCAGCACGTCGGGTTTGGGAAATCGTTTGTCGCGCGGCACCCCGACATCGTTGGCCACGGCTTTGAGCAGATCGGACTGGTCCTCGCGGTCGAGGATGCTGAACCCGGGCTTGAAGCCGATGACGTCGGCATGGCGCCGCAGGATCCGGTTGCCGATCGAGTGGAAGGTCCCGCCCCAGATGCCGTCGGCATCCGGACCGAGCAGTTCGCTCACGCGACCGGTCATTTCCCGCGCCGCTTTGTTGGTGAAAGTGAGGAGGAGGATCTGCCACGGCTTGACCCCGTTCTCCAGCAACCACGCCACGCGGTAGGTCAGGGTGCGCGTCTTGCCGCTGCCCGCTCCGGCGATGACCAGCGATGCGCCGCCGGGCGAGGTCACCGCGGCCAACTGCTGCTCGTTGAGTTCCGCGCCGTAGTCGATGCGGTGCGCCGCGGCGCTCAAAGCCGCAGCCCCCACTCGAGAAGTTTCTGCGAGTCGTCGTAGACGTGTTTCTTGTTGCTGCCGAGGACGACGGCGATGACATCGCGCCCGTTGTTCTGTCCGCTCGAGACAAGGCAGTGGCCCGCCGCATTGGTGTAGCCGGTTTTCATCCCGGTGCAGAACGGGAAAGTGCGCAGCACGCGGTTGGTGTTGACCAGTTCGCGCACGCGACCGTCGGCAAAGTGGAATTCGAAACTTTTCGTCGCCACGATGCGACGGAGGACCGGGTGCGCGTAGGCATTGCGGGCGATGATGGCCATGTCGCGCGCCGTGGAATGCTGGCTCTCGGCGGGCAGGCCGTTGGGATTGACGAAGTGGGAGGCATTGGCGCCGAGTTGTTTGGCGCGGCTGTTCATTTTCGCGGCAAAAGCCTCGACGCTGCCCGCGTTGTCGCGGGCCAGGGCGCAGGCCACGTCATTGGCGCTGCGCACGAGCAGCGCCTGCAACAGTTCGAAGCGCGAGTATTTCTGGCCGGCTTTGAGATAGAGCTTCGTCGGGGCCGCCGTGGTATCCGACGGCTTGATCGTGACCATTTCCCAAAGGTTGCCCGACTCGGCGACGATCAGGGCGGTGAGAAGTTTTTGCGTGCTGGCCACGGCACGCGGGGCCCGCGAGTTCTTGTTGTAGAGAACGCGACCGGAGCGCACATCGACGAGGATGGCGGCCTCGCCGTGCACCGCGGGCGGCGACGCGGCGCGCAGGTCTGCCCCGCCGAGAGCGAGCAGGCAGGCGGCAAAAACAAGAAAGCGCGGCCGGATCATCCCGCCCATAGTGCCCTTTTTTGCGCGGCGAGGCAACCCGCGGCCCCTACTTGGCGAGGGCTTTTTCGACCAGGGGATCCGGCGCCGCACCGAGACGGAGCGCCTCGCGGTAGTGGCGCTTGGCCAACTCGGTGGCGGGCGGGACGCGTTCGAGACAGAAGACGGCGAGGTTGAAATGCGCGTCGGCATAGTCGGGCCGCAACTCGATGGCGCGGCGCAATTCCGATTCCGCCGCGTCGAACCAGCGGTTTCGCCCCGCCGCCACCCCGAGATAATTGCGCGCCACCGGGTCGTTGGGAGCGTGCACCACAGCTTGGGCGATGGACGCGAGAGCGCGCATGGGTTCCTCGCGACCGAGGTAGACCATGCCCAGATTGAGCCACGCGGTCGGGTTGTCCGGCTTGATTTGCAGAGAACGGCGCAAAAGCCTCTCCGCCTCCACGTTGTTCCCGAGGCGGTATTCGGTCGAACCGAGATTGACCAACGCGGGCAGATTGTTCGGCTCCACTTTGAGCACGCGCACATAAGCTTCCTTCGCTCCCTGGAAATTCCCCTTCTCGAAGGCCGCAATGCCGTCCATCCCCATTTTTTCCACCGTCGCGGTGCTGACCACCGGTTCCGCTTCGGACGGGATGTCCACCGGAACGGGCGCTGGCGGCGGATCCACCGGACGCACCGCTTCGCCCGCGCTGCCGCGCATCGAAGGCGTCGTCCCGGAGGGGGCGTTGGTTTCCTCCGCGCGCGCCCACGCGGCGGTGAAAAGAATCGCAACCAGAGCGGCGGTGCGGCGCATCAGTCGCCGGCTTCGCCGAGTTCGCGCGAGCGCACCGTCGCGGCGCGCACCGCATCCATCACGGCGGAACGCAATCCCGCCTTCTCCAGCTCGGCCAATCCCGCGACGGTCGTCCCGCCGGGGCTGGTCACCATCTCGCGCAGGACCGCCGGATGCATCATGGTCTGCGAAACCATCTCGGCCGCGCCGGCCACGGTTTGCACCGCGAGCTTGGTCGCCAGGTCGCGCGGCAGGCCGTTTTGCACGCCGCCGTCGGACAGCGCCTCGATGAAAAGATAAACATAGGCCGGACCGCTCCCGCTCAATCCGGTCACCGCATCGAGCAACGACTCCTTCACGTGGAACGCGCGGCCCACCGAAGTGAAGATGTTTTCCACCACATCGATGTCCTTCTCGTTCACCCCGTCGCCCGTCGCGTAGGCCGATGCGCCTTTCTGCACCAGCACGGCGGTGTTCGGCATGACGCGGACCACGCGGCACTTTTTTCCCGCGGCCTCCTGCAACGTGGCGATGGTCGTGCCGGCCAGAATGGAAATGAGCAGCTTGCCCTCGAGCGTTTTGCCCACCTCGGACAGGGCACGCTCCGCGTCGTCGGGCTTCACGCAGAGCACGATGACATCGGCCGCCTCGGCCACTTCCCTGTTGCCCGCAGCCACGCGGATTCCGCTCTCCGTGCCGAGTATCTCGGCCGGTTCGGCCAACCGGTCGTGCACCGTCACTTGGTCCGGTTGGCACACTTTGGCCTCGAGCACGCCTTGAATGAGGGCGGACCCCATCTTTCCGCAACCGATGAACCCGATCTTCATACCCCCAAAGGTAGAACCCGCCCCCCGCCGGGCAAGCGGAAAGAGCCCGCGCTCCGACGGACCGCGGGAGTTTGCCGTGTTCAGTTTTGGCTAAGGCCCGTCTCGAGGACTCGGCTCAGTTTTCAGGAGGAACCGCAGAGAACACAGAGGGTTCTGAGCCAAATTTGCCTGCATTTGTAGCGGCGGACTATGTCCGCCGGAACATAAGGATGAGTAACAAGGCACCGACGGACATAGTCCGCCGCTACAAG
>JAFMJK010000068.1 GCA_017853515.1 Chthoniobacterales bacterium
CCGTTTTTCTTCTCGATTCGCTGCGTTTCGGGCCGATCAACCAAAACTCCCCCGGCTCCGCCGCCAACCGTCATCTCCTCTCCGGCGTGGTCTCGGGCATCGCCCATTATGGCAACTGTATCGGGCTTCCCACCGTCGGCGGCGAGACGTGGTTCGATGAAACCTACGCGGGCAATCCGCTGGTCAATGTCTTCTGCCTCGGCGTTTTGCGCCACGAACAGATCGCCCGCGGTGCGGCCAAAGGCGTCGGCAATCCGGTCTTCTACGTCGGCGCGGAAACCGGCCGCGACGGGCTGGCCGGCGCAGCCTTCGCCTCGCGCGAATTGACCGAGGAATCGAAGGAGGATCGCCCCGCCGTGCAGGTCGGTGATCCGTTCCGCGAAAAACTTCTCCTCGAAGCCTGCCTCGAGCTCTTGGCCAGCGGCTGCGTCGCGGGCATCCAAGACATGGGTGCGGCCGGGCTGACCTGCTCGACCTGCGAAACGGCCTCGCGCGGCGGCAGCGGCATCGATGTCGATCTCGACCTTGTCCCCAAGCGCGAGGACGGCATGACGCCCTACGAGATTCTGCTCAGCGAATCGCAGGAGAGGATGCTCGTCATCGTCAATAAAGGCCAGGAGGACAGCGTGCGCGAGATTTTCGAAAAGTGGGACCTGCCCTACGCGCAGATCGGGCGAGTGACCGACGACGGCATCATGCGCATCCGCGCCGGAGGACAAGTTGTCGCGGAAATTCCCGCTTCTTCCCTCACCGACCAAGCGCCGGTTTATCACCGCGAGGCGGCGCCATGGGTGCCACCCGCGCCGCTCGATCCGGCCAGCGTTCCGGCCATCGACAACACAGATGCGCTGCTCCGCCTTCTTTCCCATCCGACCCTCGCGCGCAAGCGCTGGATCTGGGAGCAATACGACCACATGGTGCGCAATGGCGCGGTGGTCGGTCCCGGATCGGACGCCGCCGTTTTTCTCGCGCGCGAGTGCGGCAAGTTGCTCGCTGCTTCGGTCGACGGCAATGGCCTCATCACGCGACTCGACCCGCGGGAAGGCGGGCGCCGCTGCGTGGCCGAGGCCGCGCGCAACCTCGCGTGCTCCGGCGCGGTCCCGCTCGGCGCGACCGACAACCTCAATTTCGGCAATCCGCACAAACCGGAAATTTTCCGCCAGTTGCGCGACTCGGTCGAAGGGATGGCCGAGGCGTGCCGCGCGTTTGATACACCGGTCACCGGAGGCAATGTCAGCCTCTACAACGAGAACCCGACCGGCCCGATCGATCCCACGCCGGTGGTGGCCATGGTCGGGCTGATCGAGGACGAAGCGCACATTACCCGCCAGAGTTTCCGCGGTCCGGGAGACGACGTCTGGCTGCTCGGAGAGCGCACGGCGGGACTCGACGGCTCGCAATTTTTGCTCATCCTCCACGGCCGCAAGGAAGGAAGACCCCCGCAGACCGATTTGGCCGCCGAAGTCGCACTGCAGTCGGCGCTGCGCGACGCAATCCGGGCCGGCCTGATCCGCAGCGCGCACGACTGTGCGGAGGGTGGGATTGCCGTTGCCCTTGCCGAATCGGCCATTTCCGGTCCGGAACTGGTCGGTGCGGAGGTGGACCTCCCGGACGACGGCCGACGCGACGACGAGTCGCTCTTCCACGAAGCTCCGGGACGGATTCTTGTCTCCTCGGGGCGCAACCAAAGCGCCGCCCTCGAGAAGCACTTTGCCGACCGCGGGATCCCCGCGCGCCGCGTGGGGACGACGGGCGGGAGCCACCTGGTCATCCGGGTGCGCAAAGCGGATTACCGTTGGCCGCTCGGGCGCCTGCACAGCGCGTGGGACAAATCGCTCGGGGATTTGATGGACACGGTTGCGGAACCGCTGGCCGCGCATTAAACTTCCTCCGTCATGAAGCGCCTGCCCAAAGCGGGAGACTTGTCGGGGTCGCTGCTCGTAGCCCACCCCATGATGGCCGACCCGAATTTCAGGCACACCATCCTCTATCTTTCGCACCACAGCGCGGAAGACGGCGCGCTCGGCTTTATTCTCAATCGTCCGCTCGGGCAAAAAGCCGGCGAACTCGGGGTCGAGGAGATGCTCGAGCAAGTGGCCAATGTGCCCTTGTTCGAAGGCGGTCCGGTGCAAAAAAACCAGATCATCGTGGCCAGCCTCGAGTGGGACCAGCAACTCGGTGCGTGCAAGTTCGAGCCTCTGCAAAAGCCGGAAGGCGATTTCGAACTCCCCGCCGGGCACAACGACAAATTGCGCGTTTTTCTCGGCTATGCCGGATGGTCGAAAAACCAACTCGAAAAGGAAATCGCGCTCAATTCGTGGCTGGTGGTCAAACCGCATCCCGAACTGCTCCGCGCCGACGCCGACGACAGCACGTGGCGTCGCATCATGAACGGACTCGGCCCGATGTATCGCGTGCTGGCCGACGCGCCGGATGACTCCTCGCGGAACTGAACCGCGCGCGCAGCGCGCGGGAGTTTTCAGTTTACGGTTCACAGTTTTCCGTCGGAACGGATGCATGCGCCGGGAACCCGCGTTTCAATGACCAACCGCCAAACACTGAAAACTGAACACTCCATTTCCCCCTTCGCTGCCCGGGTTTACGCGGCGCTGAAGCGAATCCCGCGCGGGCGCGTCATCACTTACGCCGCTCTGGCCGCGCGGATCGGTTGCCGCTCACCTCGCGCCGTCGGACAGGCCCTGCGCGCCAATCCCTTCGCGCCCGATGTCCCCTGCCATCGCGTCATCGCTTCAGACCTTACCCCCGGAGGATTCGCAGGCCGAACGGCCGGACCGGAGCTGAAACGAAAACTCCGCCTGCTCGCCTCGGAAGGCGTTCTTTTTCGCGACGGATTTCTGGCCGAGCACCGCAGGGCTATCCGCTAAAGCCAGTTTTTGAGTTTGAGGCGCAGGGTCTCGCGTGCGCGAAAAAGGAGGCTTTTCACCGCGGAAACCGTTGTGCCGAGGATCTCGGCAATCTCCTCGTAGGGCATCTCGTCGTAACGTCGGAGCACCATGGCGGTGCGCTGATCGTCCGGCAACGCGGCCAGAGCCGCATCGATCTCCGCGGCCAGTTCCGCCGCGGAAGCCTCGCCCGACGGCAAGTCGCGGGACACGGGATCCCGGGGAGTTTCATCCGCACCGGGCGTGTAGAACACGGCACTTCGCCGCGCCCGGCCGCGGCGCTCGTTGAGGACAAGCCGGTGCATGATGGAAAACATCCAGGTGCTGAATTTTGACCGCCGCTCGTAACGCCCCCTTGCCTGCCAGATACGAAGGTAGACCCGCTGCGCCACATCCTCAGCGCCTTCCACCCCGCCCAGCATTTTGGCGATCGTTCCGTAGAGCCGGTCTTCCGTGGCCTCGACAATATCGCGAAAGGCCGCTTCGTCGCCCTCGCGCACGCGCAACATCAGGGCGACCAGCCGCGCATCGTCGTCGTCCCGGGGCTCGACCTCCCCGAAACCGGCGGATGTCTCGTTGTCGTTGCTCGTCACCGTTGGGCTTGGAATCTTGAAATTTGAACCCCGTCCGCCATGAATCGTTGCTCGAATTCGGTCGGCGGCCATCCTTGCGGCAGAAGCCAATCCGCGAGCTTCCACCCGGCTTCCCGGAAGCGTTCCTTGGCCCACTGGCAATACTCGGCCGCATCGGTGGCGAAAAAGAAGGTCCCTCCCGGCGCGAGCTTGGAACCGACCAATGAGACGAAATCCTCCTGCACGAGGCGGCGCACGGCATGCCGCCGCTTGGGCCATGGATCGCTGAAGAGCAAATAGACGCGGGAGACAGAAGCGGCAGGCATGACGGATATCACCTCGGTGACCTCGCCTTGCACGATGCGCGCGTTGCAAAGATCGCGGGTCCGCCGCCGCGCCTGCCTCACGCGGTAGTCCTTCTTCTCGATGCCGAGCATGTTCCAACCGGGTTCGGCCGCCGCCAGTGCCGCGAGAAAAAGTCCGTTGCCGCACCCGAGATCGAGCACGAGCGGTTGGTCGACTGGAAATGTTGCAGCGCCGCCGTCGCCGGCGATGGTCTTTCGGCTCCGGGCGCCGAGGACGGCGCCGCGACAGGAGTCCATGGACTCAGGCCGCGTCCTTCTCCTGCTTGCGGCGCAGGAGGGGCGGCTTTTTACCTTCGACCACGGCACGATTGATCGTCACCTCGGCCACGTCTTCGCGGCTCGGGACATCGTACATCACATCGAGCATGATCTTCTCCATCATGGAACGCAGGGCGCGCGCTCCGGTCCCTTTGCTGATGGCGCGCTCGGCCAGTGCGCGCAGGCCGTCCTTGGTGATGTTGAGGTCGACACCCTCCATGGACATCAGCTTCGTGTATTGCTTGACCATGGCGTTGCGCGGCTCGGTCAGTATGGTGACAAGTTCGTCTTCGGTCAGTTGGTCAAGAGCGGTGACCACGGGCAGGCGGCCGATGAACTCCGGGATCAATCCGAAACCGAGCAGATCCTCGGGCTCCGCCTGATGGATGGAAGCTGTCGTCGCAGCCAGCGCCCCGCCCTCAATTTCCGCTTTGCCCGCGTGGAAGCCGAGGACACGGTTGCCGAAGCGGCGTTGGATGATTTTCTCGAGCCCGACAAAAGCGCCGCCGCAGATGAAGAGAATGCGGTCGGTGTTCACCTGGATGTATTCCTGATGCGGATGCTTGCGTCCGCCCTGCGGGGGAACATTGCATGTCGTGCCTTCGAGAATCTTGAGGAGCGCTTGCTGCACGCCCTCCCCCGAGACGTCGCGCGTGATGCTCACGTTGTCCGTCTTGCGTCCGATCTTGTCGATCTCGTCGATGTAGACGATGCCGGTCTCGGCACGCTTCACATCGTATTCCGCGGCTTGGAGCAGACGCAGGACGATGTTCTCCACGTCCTCGCCGACGTAGCCCGCCTCGGTGAGGGTGGTGGCGTCGGCCATGGTGAACGGAACATCGAGGATACGGGCCAGGGTGCGGGCGAGGAGCGTCTTGCCCGAGCCGGTCGGGCCGATGAGCAGGATGTTGCTTTTCTCCAACTCGACATCGTCGTGTCCCGGCATGGGGATTTCGCGCGATGTGTTGTGATGGTGGATGCGCTTGAAGTGGTTGTGCACCGCCACCGAGAGCGTCCTTTTGGCCAGCTCCTGGCCGATGACGAAATGATCGAGCTCGCGTTTGATGTCAGCCGGCTTGGGCACGCGCACGCCGGCGCCCTTTTTCTTCGACTCGTCCTTGAGCTCCTTGTCGAGGATGCCTTTGCAAAGGCTGACGCAGCTGTCGCAGATGTAGACGCCGGGTCCTGCGATGAGCTTGCGCACCTCGCTGTGGCTCTTTCCGCAGAAAGAGCACATGGTCAGGTTGGATGCGCGGGCCATGGGATCAGGCGGGCACGGCGCCCGGGATTTCCTTGCGGGATTTCACCACCTCGTCGACCAAGCCGTATTCTTTGGCCTCCTGCGCGCTCATATAGTAGTCGCGGTCGGCGTCCTTGTGAACCTGCTCGACGGGTTTGCCGGTGTGGTGCGCGATGATCGACTCCAGCCGGCGCTTGAGTTTGAACATGAACTCGACCTGGCGCTCGACGTCGCTGGCCTGACCCTGCGCGCCGCCGCTCACCTGGTGGATCATGATGTCGGAGTTGGGCAGCGCATAGCGTTTGCCCTTGGTCCCGGCGCAAAGAAGCACGGCCCCCATGCTTGCCGCCATACCCATGCAATAGGTGTTCACGTCGCAGGTGACGAACTGCATGGTGTCATAAATAGCCAACCCCGCCGTCACCGAGCCGCCCGGGGAGTTGATATAAATATGCATGTCCTTCTTCGCGTCTTCCATCTGCAGGAAGAGCATCTGGGCGATGACCAGGTTGGCGATGTGGTCGTCGATCGGCGTGCCGATGAAAATGATGCGGTCCTTGAGCAGGCGCGAATAAATGTCGTAACTGCGCTCCCCGCGGCCGGTCTGTTCGACGACCATGGGGACAAGGATGGAGTTTCGCGGGGCCGAAGGGCCGGATGTGACAAGGTGACTCATAGATAAAGAGCCGCGGCGACCGGCGTCAGGCCGTGGCCTCGGCTTTTTTCACCTTAACTTTGGAGGCGAGGAAATCAAGGGCCTTGTCCCTGACCACTTCCCCCTCCACCGAGCCGAGAGCCTCGCGCTTGACCAACTGCTTGACCAGTTTGTCCATCGGCATATTGAGCCGCTGGGCCATGCGGGCGATGTGTTCGACCAATTCCTCGCGCGAGGCCTCGATCTTCTGCTCGCGGGCCAGACGCGTGAGGATGAAGTCGGCCTTCACCCGGAATTGGGCGCCCATCTGCGCATGCTGGAAGATTTCGTCTTTCTTGCTGAGCAAATCCTCGTCGCTCAGGCCGCGCATCTGCTCGGCCTCGACGATTTCTTTCACCACGCGGCGCGCTTCGCCCATGACCATCGAGGCGGGCACTTCGAATTCGACCGTCTTGACGAGATGCTCGACTGCCGCCGCGCGCTTTTTGCGTTCGGTCTGCTCGACCGCCGCAGCCTCGAGGCGCTCGCGGAAAGTTGTGCGCAATTCGTCGGCGTTGCGGCCGGCGATTTTTTGCGCCACCTCGTCGGTCAGTTCGGGGAGATTCTTCGCCTTGATGCCCTTGAGTTTCGTTTTGTGCGCGATTTTTTTGCCGCGCAGCGCCGCCACGCCGAAATTCTCCGGCACATCCACCGTGACCTCGCGCTCCTCGCCCTCTTTGGCCCCGGCCAGCCCCGCGCAGAATCCCGGCCACATGCTCTCCTCGTTCATGACGACCCACAACCCCTCGCCGCCTTTCATCGTGGAGGGAGCTTCGGGACAGACCTCCGCGAGCGGTTTGCCTTCGACCGTCGCATCGTAATCGAGCACCGCGTAATCGCCCATCTGCAGCGCGCGGTCCTTGATGTCGGTGAACTCCGCCATGCGCTCGAGGAGCATGTTGATGTTTCCGCTCACGTGCTCGTCGGTCACGACCTCCTCGAGCACTTCCACGTCGATATTGTCCGCCGCGGGCAGTTTGAAGTCCGGCTCGAGGGTGAGTTGCACGCTCAGATCGAGGTCGTTGTCGCCCACTTCGCCGTGCTGGAGATCGAAGGCGTTGATCACGGTCAGATCGTTCTCTTTCGCCGCCTGGTTGACCGCATCGCGCAGCAGGCTTTGCACCGCTTCCTCGGCAATGGCGTCCTTGTATTTGCGGGCCACGACCGCGAGCGGGGCCTTGCCCGGACGGAACCCGGGCAGCTTCGCCGATTTCTGGTATTGTCCGGCCAGCGACTCCATCGCGGCTTTCACCCGGGCAGGAGGAATCGTGGCGCGGAGGGTGGCGAGGCAGTTGGGCTGTTTTTCGACGTTGATTTGCATGATTAGGGAAAAAGGACGGAAAATTTAGCCGCGGATCGGGCGGCGGACAAATACATTCCCGCCGCGGACGTCAGGGTCGGCGGTCCGGGTGCCCCCACCAGCTGTTCTTGCGCTTGCCGTCGTAGTGCTCGTCGAAAACGCGGACCGCATCCGCCACGGAGCCGTCGGCCGGCGCCCACTTGGCAAGATCGGGGAAGTCGATGCAGGCATTGCGGCATTTGCAGTCATCGCAAAAGCGGATCGGGCACCAGAACGACTCGATGTTGCGCAGCATGTCGCTGCCGAGCGCCCAAAGTCCGGTCATCCAGTCGCAATACCAACACCAAAGCAAATCGTGGCCGACGAGCCCGTCGAATTTGTGCCGCGACAGATTTACCCACTCCGAGGAGTTGTAGGTCGGCAGCTTACCGAGCCACGCGATCGGCGGATAGAGGACGATTTCCGCAATACGGATCATCCAAAACACCGGAATGGCCGGAGTCTGAACAAGGAGACACAGCTGGTTGCGCCACCATCCGAGCACGCGGGCCTGCGCACCTTCCAAGGTCGGACCCGGCTTGCCACGCAAGGCGCGATCGACCGCGCAAAAAAGGTGCAGGAATACAATTTGGGCGAGCACCGCGGCACCGACGCCTGCCCATCCCTCGAGGAACCATCCCGCGGCCCAGGGGGCCCAAGTAAAAAAGCTGACAAAAAGATCGACCCAAGGCGCCCTGGCAATTCGCTCGGTCATGGCAAAGGCCAACCGCGTGAAAAGTGCGGCGGCAACCAGACCGCCGAGAATACAGAGAAATACGATCGCAAAGCTCATGACCGATCATGCGCATGAGCCGCGTCCGACCGGAACGCAATTCGCTTCAGCGAGGCAACAGGCGCAATACCTCGTCCAGCACTGCACCGTGGGCGCGGACGCGGGCGGTGAGCGAGAACTCAGACGGCGTTTCGAAGGTGAGGCTGCGGCCTGTGTGACCGAAGCGCAGGCAAAAAGCCTCGGGGTGCTCCGGCATGGTATCGCGGCTCACGCTGCGACGAATGAGACCGCCGCGCGCGGCGTGGCCCTCGATTTTTTTGCGCGGTTCGACCGGCAGATGACGCGAAGCGGCGGCGAGCAGCTTCTCCCCCCAGAACGGTTTGTCGCCCTTGATCTCGTAAAGATAAACGCCATGCGCGTCGAAATCCTCGTGGAGCATGATCGCCGCGTCGAAAGCTCGTCCGCGCAGGATTTGCTTTTGCGCCGCGATGACGGCGATGTCCCGCCGATGGTAGCCGCGGTTGAGATCGCGCCCGCGGGCGTCGTGGCGGTCGTTGTGCTGCAGACCCCACGGATTAAGACACGGGAAAATGAGCACATTGCAATTTTTGAGCGCTTTTGCCCGTTTTTCGCACCACGTGATCAGTCCCTCGGTCGCCGCCGGTTCGTCGCCGTGGATGCCGGCGGACAAATAAAGGCCCGGGCCGGATCGCGTGCGCGATTCGGCAACATAGACCGGAAAACCGTCCGCCTGCGCGAATTCCCGCATCCCCCACCCCTCGCGCTTGGCCAGTGCGCGCCAGCGTTTGACCAGCCACACGTAGTCGTGCGCCCGCAGGTGCGCGGCGTTTTCGGTTTCCTTTGGCACGAAAGACGGATATCGGAAAAGCCGTCATGAGCAAAACATCCATCCTCGTTGCCGCTTTGGCTCTCGCCATCACCGCGCTTCCCGCGCAAAGTGAAGAATCCATGAAAGACATCCGCATCATCGTCAAAACCGACAAGGGCGACATCGAAGGCGTCCTTTACCCGTCGAAAGCCCCGGTCACCGTGGCCAATTTCCTCAATCTGGCCAAACGCGGCTACTACAACGGCCTCAAGTTCCACCGGGTCATCCCCGACTTCATGATCCAAGGCGGCGATCCGACCGGAACCGGCAGCGGCGGACCCGGCTACCGCTTCGAGGATGAATGCAGCCCGGAACTCAAGCACGACAAGCCCGGCATCTTCTCCATGGCCAACGCCGGCCCCGGCACCAACGGCAGCCAGTTTTTCATCACCCACGTCCCCACCCCGTGGCTCGACGGCAAGCACACCGTCTTCGGATCGGTGACCAAGGGACAGGACATCGTCAACGCCGTGGCGGCGGGCGACAAAATCCAATCGATCGAAATCCTCGATCCGACCGACGACCTGTTCAAAGCGCAGTCCAAACGCCTCGAGGAATGGAACGCCATCCTCGACAAGCGCTAGGACGGGACGATCAGACTTTCACACGCAGCGGCGGCCGCTTGGCCGCCGCTGTCTTTTTTAGAACACGCGCGGCTCGCCCTCGCGCAGGAAACAGACGCGATCAAGCAGCCCTTGGGCGCCCGCGCACTCGATAAGGCGCGAAGGCGGCTCCCACGCCGGCTCGTAGCTGAGCTGGAACGTGCCGTAATGCATGGGCACGAAGGTCTGCGCACCGAGTTCGACGAAGGCGCGCAGCGCATCCTCGGGCGTCATGTGCACCTCGCGTTTGCTCGGATTGTCGTAGGCACCGATCGGCATGAGCGCGACGTCGACCGGCATGCGTTGGCCGATCTCGGCGAAGCCCGGAAAATACGCGCTGTCGCCGCAATGGAAAATGGTGCGTCCGCCCGCCTCGACGAGGTATCCGCCGAATCCGCGATGGCTGTCGGCCAACATGCGCGCGCCCCAGTGGTGCGCGGGAGTCATGGTGACGCGCACCGGACCGAGT
>JAFMJK010000069.1 GCA_017853515.1 Chthoniobacterales bacterium
CCCATGAACATGCCGCGCATTATCTTTATCTTCGCAGTCATCTTTGTCCTTCTCGGGATCGGAGCTTATCTGATCACCGGAGCGCAATCTTGGACCGCCCTTATCCCTGCCATCTTCGGATTGCTCTTGGCCATCGCCGGCGGGGTCTCGCTCAAGCATTTGAAGCATGGCGGACATTTCGCCGCGACGGTCGGACTGCTCGGATTTCTCGGCACGGCCAAAAGCCTCGGTAAAATTCCCGCTCTGCTTTCAGGCGGGCCCTTGGAGCGTCCGGCCGCTGTCGCAGTGCAAGCCATCTTTGCGGTCCTTTGTCTCGTCTTCATCGCGCTATGCGTGAAGTCCTTCATCGACGCGCGCAAAGCCCGCTCCTGATGTCCCCTCACCGCTGCCGGGCGGAAGTCGACCACGCCGCGCTGCGCCACAATGCGGCGGCGGTGCGGAACGCCATCGGCAAGGAACCCGGCATCATTGCCGTGGTCAAAGCCGACGGCTACGGCCACGGCGGACCCGAGGTGGCGCGCACGCTCGCCCCCTTCGCCGAGCAATTCGGTGTGGCCACGCTGGGCGAGGCGCGCGCGGTGCGCGCTGTGGTGGCAGGCAAAGACATTCTCATCCTCAGCCCGTGCTTGCCCGGCGAACGCGAAGAGGTCGTTCGCGAAGGATTCATCCCCGTAGTCTCAAGCACAGCCGAAGCCAAGGCCTATGCGCATTTGTCGCAGGGAAAGCCCGCGCGCATCCATCTGGCCATCGACACCGGCATGGGCCGCATCGGCGTCTGGCAGGACGATGCGATCAAGGCCGCACAGGCAATTGCGGCGATCGGCGGCATCGAAGCGGAGAGCGTCTCGACCCATTTGCCCGTGGCGGACAGCGATGCGGAGTTCACCGCGCAGGAATTGGCCGCGTGGGATAAACTTGTTGCGCAGCTGCGGCCCATTTTGCCCGGCGCGAAATTCCACGCATTGAACAGCGCGGCTTCGCTCGAAAGTCCGCAGCACGCGGCCGACCGCGTGCGCCCGGGGCTCGCGCTTTACGGCATCTCTCCCCTCCCCGTGTTTCAGAAGCTTCTCAAGCCGGTCATGACCTTGAAGACGCACATCACGTTGGTGCGAGACGTCGGCCCCGGACGCGGAATCAGCTACGGTCGCGACTTCATCACGCCGAAACCCATGCGCATCGCCACGTTGGCCATAGGTTACGCGGACGGTTACCCGCGTCAGACTTCCAACCGCGGCGCGCAGGTGCTCATCCGCGACAGGCGCTGCCCGATCGTCGGCCGCATCACCATGGATCAGTTCATGGTCGACGTGACGGATCTTCCCCGCGACGTGGCTGCGGGCGAGGAAGTCGTGCTTTTCGGGACACAGGGAGATGAAGAGATTGCCGTCGGTGAGGTGGCTGCGTGGGCCGGGACAATCACTTGGGATATTCTCACGCGCCTGGGCAAGCGCGTGGTTGTGGAGCACGTCCATTCTTGACGGTGTAGCGGCGCTCTATGAGCGTCGGAACATAGTATCTCATTGAGGCACCGACGGTCACAGACCGCCGCTACAAGCAGGAAGAAAAGGCTACTAGAGCGTTTTCGATACGAGTCTTTACGCGGTGTTTCTGCGTGGCATCGGCATCCTGCCAATGATGTCCAGTAATCACGGCCAAGATGCCCGTGCCACTTCTCTGCAAAACCGCTGCAACCGTTGTTGTAAAGAGCTTTGCCTAAACCGCTCTAGGCCTTCCGCCCGCAGCAGGCTTTGAACTTCTTGCCGCTTCCGCAGGGGCACGGCTCGTTGCGGCCGACTTTTGGAACTTCGCGGCGGACGGGCAGTTCGATCTTCAGTTCGCCCTGCTCAGGGGCGGACTTGGCCGGCGGACGAACGCCCGCGGAACCATCGGTCGATTCGCCACCGGAGAACTTCTGCTGAAGCTGCGAAAGGAAGGTTTCGAATGAAGCCAGGTTGGTCGTGCTGCGGAAGAGATTGGTCAGCACTTCGCCGCGGATGCGGTCCATCAACTCGACGAACATTTTGTAGGCCTCGCTCTTGTATTCGACGAGCGGATCCTTCTGTCCGTAAGCGCGCAGGTAGACGCCCTCGCGCAGTCCGTCCATGGCGTAAAGATGCTCCTGCCAGAGGCGGTCGATGGCATTGAGCATGATGTAGCGCTCGAGGGCTTTGAGCGCGTCTCCTTGTTCGTGGCCGGCCTTCAGCTCGTAGGCCGCTTTGATTTTTTCGACGAGGAATTTGCCGTTCTCCTCGACCGTGCGCGTTTCGAGCTTCGCGGTGTCTTTCTTCAGTCCGAGCGGAAACGTCTGATTGACCCACTGCAGCAGGTCATCGTAATCCGGCTCGCCCTGCTCGCCGGGTTCGAGGAGTTCCTCGACTTTCTTCGGGACCATCTCGTCGATGACCTCGTAGACCATGGCGCGGGGGTTGTCCGTCTCGATGGCCTCGTTGCGGTAGCCGTAGATGACCGCGCGCTGCTGGTTCATCACATCGTCGAACTCCAGGGTGCGCTTGCGGATGAGGTAATTGCGCTGCTCGACGCGTTTCTGCGCAGTTTCGACGCTCTTGTTCAGCCACGGATGCTCGAGCTCCTCGCCCTCCTCCATCCCGAAGCGCTCCATGATCTTGGTCATGCGGTCGGCCGCGCCGAAGTTGCGCATGAGGTCGTCCTCGAAGCTGACAAAAAACTGCGAGCTTCCGGGGTCACCCTGGCGCGCGCAGCGTCCGCGCAGCTGGCGGTCGATACGGCGGGATTCGTGGCGCTCGGTGCCGATGACATGCAGTCCGCCGAGATCGGACACGCCGGAGCCCAGTTTGATGTCCGTGCCGCGGCCCGCCATGTTGGTCGAAATGGTCACCGTTCCCGGCTGGCCGGCGCGGGAGACGATTTCGGCCTCCTGCAGGTGGAATTTGGCGTTGAGGACATTGTGCGGGATTTTCTCGCGCTTGAGCATGCGGCTGAGCAGCTCGGATGACTCCACGCTGGCCGTGCCGACGAGCACCGGTTGTTTGTCAGCGTGCCGCTTTTTGATCTGCTCGATGACCGCGTTGTATTTCTCGCGCCGTGTCTTGTAGATGCGGTCGTTGGAATCCTTGCGCGCCACGTTGCGGTTGGTCGGGATGACGACGACATCCAATCCGTAAATGTCGTGGAATTCGTTGGCCTCGGTCTCGGCCGTGCCGGTCATTCCCGCCAGCTTTTCGTAGAGGCGGAAGTAATTCTGGATGGTGATGGTGGCCAGCGTTTGCGTCTCGCGGTCGATCTGCACGCCTTCCTTGGCCTCGACGGCCTGGTGGAGTCCGTCGCTCCAGCGGCGTCCCGGCATTTTGCGTCCGGTGAACTGGTCGACGATGAGGACTTTGTTTTCCTCGACGACGTATTCGACGTCCTTCTCGTAAAGGCAATAGGCCTTGAGAAGTTGCGTGATGTTGTGGATGCGCTCGGCCTGCGCGTCGAAATGCTGCTGCTTCTTGGCCTTGGCCTCGATTTTGTCTTTGTCGTTGAGCGCCGCATCCAGGTCGATGTCGGTGAATTCGTTGACCAGATCGGGCAAAACAAAGGCGTCCGGGTCGTCCGGATTCATGAACGAGCGGCCTTTTTCCGTGAGGTCCGCTTCGTGCTGACGCTCCTCGATGGTGTAGAAAAGTTCTTCCTTCAGCGCGACGAGGGCTTCTTTGTTGGTGTCCTGGTAGAAGGATAGTTCCGCTTTATCGAGGAGCTTGCGCATCTCGGGCTCTTCCATCATACGCAGGAGGCCCTTGTTGCGCGGTTCGCCGAGTTTGACTTTGAAGAGCGCGCGGCCGGCGGCTTCGTTGTCGCCTTTTTCGAGCAATTCCTTCACCTCGGTAACGAGGCGAGTGCAGAGCATGGCCTGCTTGCGCACGAGCTGGTCGACGAGCGGCTTGAAGCGGTCGTATTGGTGCGTGGAGACGGTGGCCGGACCGCTGATGATGAGCGGCGTGCGGGCTTCATCGATCAGGATGGAATCCACTTCGTCGACGATGGCAAAGTAGTGTCCGCGCTGCACTTGCTGCTCTTTGGACGTGGCCATGCCGTTGTCGCGCAGGTAATCGAAGCCGAACTCGCTGTTCGTGCCGTAGGTGATGTCGCAGGCGTATTGCTGACGGCGGACATCCGGCGGCTGGTCGTGCTGGATGATGCCGACGGTCAGTCCGAGGAAACGGTAGATTTCGCCGACCCACTCGGCGTCGCGGCGCGCGAGGTAATCGTTGACTGTAACAAGATGCGCTCCTCGTCCGGCCAGGGCGTTGAGGAAGAGCGGCAAGGTGGCGACCAGCGTCTTGCCCTCGCCGGTGGCCATTTCGGCGATGCGTCCGCTGTGCAGGACCATGCCGCCGATGAGCTGGACATCGAAATGGACCATTTGCCATTCGATCGGATGGTCCACCACCGTGATGGTGCGCCCGGCGAGGCGGCGGGCCGTGTTTTTCACCACGGCGAAGGCCTCGGGTAGGACCTCGTCGAGGGCCTTCTGCTGCTCCTTGTAGTCCTCGATGGCCGAAATGCGCGCCTTCCATTCGGCCGTCTTGGCCCGCAGGTCGTCGTCGGAGAGCGATTGGTATTGCTGCTCCAGCTCGTTGATTTTGCGCACGATGGGCATCATGCGCCGCACTTCGCGCTGGTTCTTCGAGCCGACGATTTTCCTGATGATGAAATTGATCATGCCTGGCGCCCGGAGCCGGACGCGAAAGTTTCCAAGGTAGCTTCAGAGAGCCTCTGAATAAAGGCTTTCTTGAACAGAAGATAGCGAAGGAAACAAAGAGGAGCGGAAAGCGTGTTTCCAGGCAGCAAAAAGGGCGCCCGAAGGCGCCCTTAAGTGAATTATCTACTTCGGCTTAAGCCCGGCGACGGCGGCGCACCGCGTAACCACCGAGAGCGAAACCACTCAGAGCAAGCAGGGCGTAAGTCGATGGCTCGGGGACAGGGACGTTATACATAACCGAAGAGATTTGGGCATTGTAAGTGGCACCTGCATCCCAGGTGAACTGGAGATAATTTACGACAGAGTAGTCAGCTGAACCCGTTCCAGGAGTCAGGGTAAGCGGGACAGCCACATTGCTGCCGCTTACTGTGGAAGTATCACCAGTGTAGGTATCAATGATGTTAAAGCCGGCATCGAAGAAAATGACACTGAAGGGGATGCTGTCCGGAGTCCCCGAGAGCAGACTGATTTTGAGCCCGAAGTCGGTGAAGGCGCTCCAGTTAGTCGGCGTGAACACCGCGTCGTTGTAGAACGTATCGCTGCCGGCGAAAGAGGTGTAGGAGACACCCGACACCGTTTGTGTGTAGCCCGGCGTCGAACCGGAATCTATCGAGAACGTCGCAGAGCCGAGACTCAGAAGATCGGTCTGGGCGTGAACTTGGTGAAAAGCGACGAGGCTTGTGAGTGAGAGGAGCGCTGCGATTTTTTTCATGGGGTCTCGGAACTAGAGGATTTGGGGTGATTAGTTGAGGCTGTAGGGAACGGCTTGCTCGAGGCTGGTGTATCCGGAAGCGCTGCCACGCTGGAGAATCTGAACAGCTGTTCCGATTCCAATAACGGGATTTGTAACCGGGTTGCCAGGCCCCTGTCGGCGCCAGCCACCAGCGCCGCTGTTGGCCGTGAGATCATACCAAAAAGTGGACTGGGCACCATTCGTTGCGGTGAGAACTACGGTGTCGGCGTTACTTAGGGTGGTGGAAGCGGTCCAGATGGGGAGAGACTGCAGGCCCAAGCCGGACAGCGTCGAAGTTGTAGGCCAGTATTGGGAGAGAAGCGTCAAGCCGCTGTTTTTAATAGAGGCCTCACGAGCAGCGACAGGAACCTGACCAGTCACCGTGAAGGAGAGCGCGTTGGTGCCTAGCTTTTGGTAGACGACGCCGTAATTGGGAACGAGAGCGACATTGGCGGAGTCAGCACTGCCCGGTCCCTGCTTGGACCAGCGGTTCGGAATAACTCCCGTGTTATACCAGTAGTTGTTTTGCGAACCGTTGATGACCGTGGTGATCGAGTCCGCATTAGTGATCGCAGAACCGCCGCGAATTCCCGTAGTGCCAGGAGTGCCAAAAAAAGCTCCGAGGGTATCGCAGGCAAAAATACGGTAGGTATTGCTGACAGCGACGCCTATGTTGGTCAAATTGACGCGGGCGGAATCGAGAGGGCTGATAAAGAGCGTAGTAGCAGTGTTAGACAACCCGGCAGATCCGGAGGCGCCAGCCGTATTGGCACTCGACGCGACGAGGAAAATGCTGCCGGCAGCAGCGCCGCTGGTGATTTGAACTACATACGGGGTCGCGGGGACCGAAAGAGCGCCGGGGGTCCAACCAGCATTGCTGTTAACTAGGCTGTTCGAGGTAACTCCGGTGAGCGCGCCTGAAACTTGGCCGGTAATGGATTCAGCCTCTTGGAGCGGTATGGAGAAAAACGTGGGGCGCTTTGTCGTCGCAGTGCCCGGGTTGATATTCACCGTGACAAATCCAACCGGATCCGTCGCTACGGTGGTCTGGGCATTGAGTTGGGCGAGGCCGGCAAATGCGGTCACCGCCAAGAGGGGAAGACGATGCAGTTTCATGCTGCTAGTAACTTAAGCGCCGAAGGCGGTCTGTCAACGGGTTTCGGGCTTTTTTTTGTTGGGAAAAGGGCTGTCGAAAAGGGCGGTTTAGCGCGGCAGGAGGGGGAGCGCTGAAGGTGCCCGGCCGGACTCGCCATACAGAGGGTCCGGGGCAAGGGCGCGCAGGGTCAATTGGGAGGCAGTGTCGGCCAGACCTGCAGCATCGGCAGAAGCGCCGGCGATTTGTGCGGTGGCGAAGCCCGACGCTGCACTGGCAAAAGGCGAGTCAGGCAGGAAACCCACGCCCCCGATGACCGTTTCCCCCGCTTCCGCCGAGGCAAAAATCACCTTCGCGGCGAGCAAGTCGGAGCTGTCCCACGGTTGGAAACGATGCAGGGCGGAGAAAGCACGGTCCCGACCCTCCGCGACACGCCCCGCGTAGCGCATGACATCGGCGGAGAAAAACCAGGCCGGGGCGGCAAAATAATCTGCGTCCATCGCCTCCCCAAAATGGACACCGGCAGCATCGGCGGCAGAGCTCATCTCCCGGTCGCTCGCGCCGCGATTGATCCATTTGTCCATGCCGAGAAGCACACCGGCCGCCGCAGCATGGTCGTTCTTTCTCTTGGCGCCTTCCGCCGCAGGGCGCATCTCGATGAATTGTTTTTCGCTCAGCGCGAGTTCGGCGAAAGCGACATCGACGCCCGGCACGGAAGGATCGGTCTTGCGCGCGCGATCAAGGGCGGCCAGTGCGCCGGATGTGCGCTTTTCGTGCTTCGCGCGGATCGCTTCATCGATGTGGTCCAAGGCATCGGTGCGGGCTGGGCTATTTGCGGACGCCCGCTGGGTCGACGTCGTCGTCCGCAGCTTGGACTTTTTTGACTGCCAATTGTATCCTCCATAGAAAGCGGCGATCGAAAACAGTCCGGCAACGAGGATAAAGATCCGCGTTGCCCGCTTCCAACGCCGACGAGGGGATGACCGCCCGCGCGGGTCACCAATGTGGGCAAAATCCATGGAAGGAGTATGGAGTCCACCGGCGGCGTCCGCAATGCAGGCGAAGGTTTGTCCGTGCTTGCCGGCGCTGAGGACTATATGAACCGACCATGCCCGCGTTTGAGACGAGCGTGACCATTCGATTCGAGGACGCCGATCCGGCCGGGATCGTGTTCTATCCGCGCGCCATCGCGCTGGCCCATGGCGTAGTGGAGGACCTTATCCGGCAGACGGAACTGGGCTGGCACGGATGGTTCGAGAACCACGGGCTGGCTGCTCCCGTCCGGCATGCCGAGGCGGATTTCCTCGCACCGATGCGCGCGGGTGAAACGTTGCGAGCCCGGGCGTGGGTGGAGAAACTCGGCGAAACTTCGGGCACGTTCGTGGTGGAGTTTCTCGGCAAAAAAGGCGAAGCACGGGCGCGCATCGGCACGGTGCATGTTCTGGTCGATCGGAGCACGAAGCAGCCGGTTGCGCTGACGCCGGAAGTGCGGCGGGCGCTGGAGCAGTTTGTGGCTTAGCACCGGCGATGACCTTGCGTCTTGGGAGCGCAATGAACCCGCTCCCGTTCGTCGGACAGGACAAGCCCGTCCGCGCGGGTCAAACGTGTTGCATCCGGCGGTCACAGACCGCCGCTACAAGTGCGGGTCAGCTCCTGATCTTTTTGCCGAGCGGGCTCAGAGCAACCGGACCCACGCGGAACGAGGCTGGACGCGCATAGGGCGGAAAAATGTCCGCTGCTCCCCTCGCCTCGGCTTCGGCGGCGGAGTTTTCCGCAACAACAGCCAAGGCGGAGCCATTGCGTTCGTCGGGTTCCGCGTCGATGCGCACCAGACCGGACGGGACGCGGGCCTGCAACTCGCGCTCGAGAGCGGCGACATCGACCAACTCGCCTCGGATTTTGACCAAATCGTCGCCCCGCCCAACGAAACGCAGCTGGCCGTCGCGCAACTCGATGCGATCGCTCGTGGCGAACCATTCGTCGCGCTTGGGATCTTCCCAGCGCGTGGAACCACCCGGATCGAACACCATCCATCCGGTGAGCAAAGAAGATCCGCGCAGCTCGAGCATACCCCCATCTCCCGCCCGCGCTTCCATGTGATCGAGCAACGTCAACCACGAGCAACCCTCCGCACCGGGCTTGGCCGTGGCGACCTGCGAGCAGGTCTCGGTCATTCCGTAGCTCGGCAGCAAGGGCCATCCTAGTTGCGCGGCACGGACACGGAGGGATTCGTCAAGCGCACCTCCGCCTACCACGATGGCACGCATATTGGAAGGAGATCGAAGTTGCGCGCTGACCAGATCGTGCACCTGCGAAGGCACGAGCGAGGACAGGGCCGCGCCGCAATCTGCAGCAAGACGAACGAATTCCTGCGGCTTCCATTCCTCAACATGATGACACTGCGTTTGGGAAAGCGCGGCACGGATGACGATGCCGAGTCCGCCGACATGGAAAAGCGGGAGCGGATTGATCCATCGATCCGAAGGACCCACGCCGAGATGACGGTTGACGGCGGCTGCGCTGGCTTGAAGCGCGGCGCGGGAAAGGGCGACGATCTTCGTGCGGCCGGACGTTCCCGACGATGCCACCCAGATGTGGTCAGGCAGGTCGGGAAACTCGGCGGACAGAATCCGCTCGCGCAATGCCGGGCTCAAACGCGGATTGAGGAGCAACCATTGCCCACGCGCCACCCATTCAAGCGCGTCATCGCGCAACAAATCCGCACCAAGCGCCATGAGTTCATCATTGCTGCTTCGGGCCGGCCCTGAAATTTCAAATTTCGTTTCGCCGTCACCCCGATGCCCCGACTCTCGTCACCCGCCACACGTCACGCGTCACTGTCCCCGCCCTTTTTCCTTGCGCCGCAGAGTTTGGACCGCCACATTACGCGACCTTTCCGGCGCCGCCATCGGTGCCGCCGCTGTGGAAAGCCAGGGTAGCTCAGCGGTAGAGCAGGGGACTCATAAGCCCTTGGTCGGGAGTTCGATTCTCCCCCCTGGCACGACCAGAAACACAACGATATGGCCAACATCAAATCCGCCGCCAAACGCGCCCGCCAAGCGAAGGTGCGCACCGCCCGCAACCGCAGCACGCTCAACGCGCTGAAAACCGCCTCCAAGAAAACGGGCGCCGCCATCGGTGCCAAGGACAGCAAGATCGCCGCGGATCTGGCTCGACGGCTTTCCTCCGAACTGGATCGCGCAGTCAAGCACGGCACGATCCACCGCAACGCCGCCGCCCGCCGCAAGAGCCGCCTCGCCCGCCAACTGGCCGGGCTGAAATAACGCGGCGCCAAGCTGGCACAGGTTGCGATCCGGCGCCGCTACGCGGTGACCGCTCGACCGGTCCGTGGTCCGCGTGTGCCGCCGCGAGCGCCGACAGCGCGGAACTCCACTCTGGCAACACAGCCCTCATGGCGCACATTTCTACGTTTGGCAAAAAGT